>CAZXXC010000003.1:13238-82748 GCA_964644665.1 uncultured Methylococcaceae bacterium | reverse complement strand
GGCCAACCGGGGTCGCGAGAGCCTCACCAGTCTCCTTCGGCTGGCCCCGGCAGCAGCGCGCATGCGAGTGGAAGCGGCCACCTCTGCGTTCGACCGCACCGCCACACGCCGCCGGAACCCCGCGGACCATCCGCCGGAGCAGCCTCAGCGCCGTTGCCCCGAGGGGTTCACGGATCGCCCTTCAGGCCAAAGCATCGCCAGCGTGCGCCACAACCAACTGGCGGGAACGTTGCGCCCGACACAGACATATTCCAGCACGTTGACGTTCTGCAGCAACAGCGATTGCAGTTCGCGGGCCTCCGGGGTACCCGCAAAGAGAACCCGATCTGCTGTCCGCAGTCGAGTTTCCAGACCGGGCATCACCAGGCTTTCCCCGCTTCGTTCGATCATCAGCGGCACGCAACGGAGATGCTGCTGGCGGTTCGTCGGATCGCGCAACAAGTGGTCCAGCCGAAGCTCGGCGTCCGCCTCGGCCTGATGCAATCGGCGGGCGACGGCAGGGGCACCACCGCCCGTCAGCGCCAGCGTCCAGACGCTCGGCACGAATCGAGCGATCTTGTCGCGCAGCTTGTGAACCGTCGAATCCGCCCAGGCATCATCCTGTCGCCGAACGATCTCCAGGAATGCCGGCAGCAGAGGCGTGTTGAGTTGTGCGAGACATTCATGCACGATGATCTCGGGCGAAAATACCGAGATGTCGGATGCGACAGCGCTGAACAGGATCTGGTCGGCGCGACGATTCTGGCGCAGAACCACGAAAAGTTCGGAATTGAGCCTACGCGCGGCCGCCACCACGGACAGATTCCGGCTGTCGTTGTCGGTCCCCGCAACCAGACCGGCCGCCCTGTCGACTCCCGCGCTGCGCAGCGCCTCGATCAACCCGGGACCACTCTCGGTCGAAGCCGTGTCCGCCAAGTCCCGCGATACCGGAATGAACTCGGGCTCGGCCCAGACGATGCGTGCGTCCAGACCCTTATCGTTCAGCTTCGCCGCCACCAGCGCAGCGAAAAAGCCATCGCCATAGACCAGCCAAGGGCCTTGCGGGGGCTCGGTCTGTTCGCCGAGCGTCGTTCCCGGCAGCCCGGTCAGCCACGCCAGCAATTGATAGGACCCGGGCGAACGGATCGCCAGCGACAAGTACTCCCCGAATTGCTGATGCGGATTGACGATGCGGTCCACCGAAAACAGTCGCATCTCCGCCGCCGAGGCGGTACTTTCCGCACGACAGATCACCGTCAGATCCGGACGCAGCAGACGCCCTGCCGCCGCCACCGCGATATTGGCCCGATCGTCCCCGGTGAGCGCCAGAAGCGCCGCGCAGTGGCGATGCGTCACCCCGGCGAGCAATAGAGTCTCCGGGTTGGTTGCATCGGTCGCCAGCCCCGGCGTGTCGAATCGGTAACCGGCCCCTTCCAGCTCCGCGACTCTCGCTTCATCCCGATCGAGCACGACGAAACGCCGGCCCAGACCATCCAGAGCCTGACAAAGCAGACGCCCGCTTTCACCGTATCCGCAGACCAGATAGAACGGCTCGAACATCCGGCGCACTTGGTGTTTGAACCGCTGCCGGGCAATCGCCTGCAGAAACCAGCGATCCTGAAACAGGGCCAGCATCTTGAAAAACGCGTAACTCCAGGCGATCACGGTCAGATAGATACTGAAAGTCACCCAGAGCCGCTGGCCGGGTGTAAAAGCCGAAGGCAACTCGCCGAAACCGATCGTCGTCGCGGTATAACTGACAAAGTAAAAAGCGTGGAGAAAGTCCATCCGCACCGGCTTCCCCGTCGGATCGATGCCGGGAATGACGACCAAGCCGGTGATGGACACCGCATAGACGAAGATCAACGCGAGCAGCGGCGCCCGCATGCGCCGCAAGACCAGGAAAAGCGAAGAGGGCACGGCTCGCGATCAGCGCCGCAGGACGACCGTCTCGGAGATCAACAAGACGACCGAGGTGAAGTTGGCGAGCAAGGCCCCGCCGGACAACGAGACGACCGAGACGGTGACGGCCGGACTGAAACCGATCTGCTGAACGTGCACCGCGATCCCCCAGACCAGCGCCGCGGCGATCAATTGCAGGTCCGCGACCAGACTCGTCGCAAGATGTATCGCACCGATCTGGGTTCGGTCTCCCAGCTTCAGAACGGTCGCGATCAGGTTGACCACGATGGTTGCAAACAGGCTGTACACGTCGTGGTGCATCGGCTCGTCGATCTCACCGATGAAAAAACCGAAATTGAGCGTCGCAGCCAGCACGATGAAGAAACCGAAAATGACCTTCTCGAGATTCACGTGGCCACCCGTTTGATGCCCGGCCGCACGATCGCCGGAGATGGGATTGTAGCCGATTCGCAGCGCCGCGAAATCGAACCGGGGCCGCTGCCGCCAGTTTGCTATAATTGCGGCTCGCTTCCTGAATTCCTCCCATTGAGTCGGCAAAGCCTGCTGCTGAAGACTGAACCCTCCTTCCATGCGCCGGCGACGAAACTCGAAAGTCTGCACGGCACCGCCCTGATCTCATGGTTGACGGAGAAAGGTTCGCTGACCCGCCGCCTTCGCAATTTGGCCGGGCCGGATTTTCGCGTGCAAGTACTCCAGGAAGACTGGGTCAAGCCGTTCGCAAGCGAAGCCCGACTGCTCCGTCTGCGCACCGCGCGCAGCGCATGGGTCCGCGAGGTCATGCTGCTGGCGGGGGAGCGGCCGCTGGTGCTCGCTCGCAGCATCATTCCGCACCAGACGTTGCTCGGCCGCCACTCGCCGCTGGCGCGATTGGGACAGCGTCCGCTGGGGGAGTGGCTGTTCGCCCATCCCTGGCTCCGCCGCTTGTCGCTGGAATTCACCCAAGTGAAACCGGACATATGGTGCTCCACCGCGCCAGCAATCCCCTTCCAGGAGACGATCATCTGGGGACGGCGGTCGCATTACCGCGTCGCCCGACACCCGCTGCTGGTCTGCGAGTTTTTTCTTCCCGAACTGTTTCAGTTGGAGAGCGATGTCCTTGGCTCAGCCGGTCCCTGAACCTACGTCCCGAATCGGACGCGTCCGCACCTATTGGCAATTGATGCGTTTCGACCGGCCGATCGGCACCCTGTTGCTGCTGTGGCCGGCCCTTTGGGCACTTTGGATAGCGGGCCAGGGAAAGCCGAAACCGCTGGTGCTTGCGGTGATCATGCTCGGCGTCGTATTGATGCGAGCGGCTGGCTGCGTGATCAACGACTATGCCGACCGAGAGTTCGATCCGCATGTGGAGCGAACCCGTTCACGGCCAATCGCCGCCGGACTGGTGACGCCGCACGAAGCGCTCGCGCTGTTCGTCGTGCTATGCCTGATTGCTTTCGCAGCGGTACTTTCGTTGAACGCTCTGACCATCGCGCTTTCCATCCCCGGCGCGTTGTTGGCGGCCAGCTATCCGTTCATGAAGCGCTACACCTACTTGCCTCAGGCCTATTTGGGAATGGCCTTCGGTTGGGCCGTGCCGATGAGTTTCGCCGCCCAGACCAACAGCATTCCGCCGATTGCATGGGAACTCTACCTCGCGACGATTCTATGGGCGCTGATCTACGACACGATGTACGCGATGGTCGACCGCGACGACGATTGGAAAATCGGAGTGAAATCGACTGCGATCCTGTTCGGTGATCTAGACCGGATCCTGATTGCCATGCTACAGGTGTTCATGCTGCTGATCCTGCTCGGCATCGGCCGGCAGTTGGCATTGGGGTGGGCATATTTCGTCGGGTTGACCGTCGCCGCGGCGCTATCCCTCTACCAGCAGGTGCTGATCCGCCGGCGGACCAAACCGGAATGCCTGCGCGCCTTTTTGAACAATCAATGGGTGGGCGCCGCCATTTTCGCAGGACTGGCGTTTGCATTCGCTTGGCGATAGCGGCATCGTACCACCGGTCCGAAACGCGCATTGGCGGGAGGGTATTCCCCGACCGTGTCCAGCAGCATCGGACTTCGAAGATCCATACCTGGTCCGTGATGCTCCGGACCCGTTGACGCTCAGGAGATCGCAATGGCACGTCGGTCCACTCAGGCTCGGTTGGTTCTCGCGCTGGGGCTTTCAGCCGCATTCGCCGGCTGCGCTCCGCTCGAACGCTCGTCACCGCGAGGCATGGAAACAGAATTGAGCCTCGCGGGCTTCAAGGTCATGGCTGCAGACACCACCGAAAAACAAGAATTGTTGCACACGCTGCCGGCCCGGAGCTTGACTCGCATCGTTCGGCCCGACAACGTCTATTACATCTATGCGGACCCCGACTTGTGCGCCTGCCTTTACGTCGGCCGCGAGACCGAATACGACCACTTGACCCGTCTGGGCGCCGAGCGCCGAATCGCGGATGAGCAACTCGCCGCAAACGAAGTCGCTCAGGACCAGGCAGCCGGATGGGGACCGGTGGGTCCATGGGGTAACTGGGGTTGGGGCGGGGCCGGCTACGGCGGCATGGGTTACAGCGGAATGGGCTATGCCGGCGGTATGGGCCCCGGCGCCCTCGGATACGGCGTTGACGGCTGGAGCGGAGCCTACATGCGACCGGCCTGGGACCCTTGGTAACCGGCCCCGATGCCCACGGCACCCACGTGCGCCTCGAAGCCGCATGGCTTTGTCACCACTGCAAGCATTTCCATCCCGGCGGTGGGGTTTGGTACATTACCCGCCGGGTATTGCAGTGACCGACAACACGACCGATGCGGCACGGATTCCCCTGGGTGGGCGCTGAAGCACCTCCCCCGGAAACCGGCCGCACGGGAAGCGATACCTCTTCAGATAACGACAACTCAAGAGGAGGAGAAGCGATGTTCAAAATCAACCAGATCAGACTCGAGTCATTCCTGGCTCACCCGGTGCAGACTGGTCTGTTCGTCAGTGACTTGGCGATCTTGATGTTCATGCCGATCGTCCGACCGCCGGTCGCACTATCCATGTTGCTGGTGTTTGGTCTGGTGTATTTGGCGATGTTTTTCGGCGCCGAATTTTCCGCCAACGCCGAGCACCGCAAATCGCCTTGACGCGCGATCACGTCCTTTCGAAAACACCGCCAGCCCCTCAGCAGCCGCACTCGAACACAACGAGGACAGGCGCCGGGCTGCTGCGGAGACTGGCCAGCCTGCTGTACGACGTACTGCTGCTGGTAGCCATCCTGTTCGTCGCCACGGCCTGCCTGCTGCCGTTCAACGGGGGTGAAGCGCTGCAGCCGGGGCAATGGTTGTATTCGGCCTACCTGTTGGCACTCGTCGCGCTTTTTTTCGGGTGGTTCTGGACCCACGGCGGACAGACCCTGGGCATGAAAGCCTGGGGTCTGCGCGTCTGCCGGGCGGACGGTCGGCCCTTGGCCTGGCGTCACGCCGGACTCCGAATGTTGGCCAGTTGCGTCAGCTTCGCGTCGCTCGGCCTGGGTTACCTGTGGGTCGTCGTCGACCCGCAACGACTGGCCTGGCACGACCGGCTTTCGGGCACCCGTCTGGTCCGCGCCGAACAGCGATCGGCCGATGCATCCGGCCGGTGGGGGAATTCAGGCGCTTCTGAACAGTCCGAACAGTGCGAGCACCAGCGCGAATGAGGCAGGGAAGGCGGCCGAGAAAATCGGGTTCATCTCATAGATCAGACCGAGATGACCGAAGACCTTGTCGAACAAATAGAAACCGATGCCCAGCGTGACGCCCACCACGATGCGTTGTCCCGCCGAGATGTCGCGCCGAAACCCGAGCACGAAGGGGATCGCAACCAGCAGCATCACCAACGTCACCACCGGGTTGACGATACGCCCCCAAAACGCCTGCTCCACCAGCAGCGACTTCTGTCCGTTTTCACGCAGGTATCGGATGTAATTGTGAAGATCGACTGCCGAGAGGTTCTCCGGCCGAATCACGAATGCGTTCAGCAAGTCGGGCGCCACGACCGAAGCCCAGTCGGCCCGTGGCTGCAGTTCGGAGCCGATAGTCTCCTCACCGAAGCGCGAGATCTTGAGGTTCTCCAGACGCCATTTTGCGCCGTCGTAAACCGCCTTGTCGGCGTGCGTCGCCTCGCGCAGAGTGGCGTCGGAATTCAACTCGAAGATGTTGATGTCGCCGAGGCTCTCCTGGCGCTCGATCTGCCGGATGTTGATGTACACATCGCCGTCACGCAACCAGAAGCCGTACTTGGTCTTGGACGCAATCTGTTGGCGCAGCGCGGTCGCTTTCAGCATCGTCGCCGTCCGTTCACTGACCGGGGCGACATACTCGCCGATCAGGCCGGTACCGACCGCCAACAGCAAGCCCGCGCGCAGCACCGCCCAGATGATTCCCGGTCGTGACACACCGGCCGCCTGCATCGCCACCAGCTCCCGGTTGTTGGCCAGCGCCCCCAAGGTCATCAGACTGCCCAGCAGCGCCCCGGAGGGCATCAACTCGTAGAAATTGCGGGGGGAGGTCAGCGCCAGATAGAGAAAGATCGATCCCAAGCCATAATCGCCCTCACCCAAATCGCCAAGTTCGTCGGTGAACGTAAAGAAATTGAGCAAGGTCAACAACACCAGGGCTGCCACCACGGAGCCCTTGATCACCTCGATCAGGATGTAGCGATACAGTACTTTCATGTCGCGCCGCGAAGCCGTGCAAACCCGAAGAACCACCGCCAGCCGTACAGCCTCACCAGCAGGAACAGCGTGATCGCAGCGATCAACAGATAGGCGCCGGCGAACGCGAGGGGCAACGGAACTTTCTGGATGACCACCAAGCCCTGGGAAACCTTCTGCAGATTCTCGTACACGATATACAGCAGGAAGGCTTTGAAAATGTTGCCCCAAGCCCCGGCGCGCGGCGCGACCCGTGACAGCGGTACCGCGAGAAGACCGAGCATCAGAATGCCCATCGGGATGGAAATCCGCTTCTGCAGCTCGGCGAGCTCACGCGGATTCTGCGACTGCAGCAATGCCAGACTGTCTTTCCCTTCACGCTCGGTCTCGGCGGTTTCCGGATTCGGATCATCGATCCGCACCGCGTACTCGTCGAATTCGCTAATCACGAAGTCCGCACGACCCGGGACCCCCTGATAGCGTCGGCCGTAGCCCAGGGAGACGAAATGCTCACCGGACTCCGTGATGATCAGCCGGGCCTCCTTGGCAATCACCACGCCGGTCTTCTCACCCTGCCGGCTCTGCACGAACACCCGGTGCATCACGCCATCGCTGTCCAGTTCCTCGGCATAAAGTACGACATCGCCGCGACTGAATTCGTTGAACCGTCCCGCCTTGATGCCGCGTACGTCCGCGCCCTGCTCGTCGCGTTTCATCAGCACGTTGGCCTGTTTTTCCGCCCAAGGCATCACCTGTAGCGCCATGCCGGCACCGACCAGTACCATCGGGATCACGAACCACGAAATCGCCCGATACAGCCGGCCGGGACCCACCCCGCTGGATGCCAGCACCGCCATTTCATTGTCCCGGTACAATCTCCCCAGAACGACGAGCACACTCAGAAACAGTGCGGGAGGCAGCAGCACCGACACCGCGGTCAGGATTTTCAACAGCAGAAGCGTGAACAGTATTTCCGCGGACACCTCGCCTTCGATCGCTCGGGCCAGGATACCGAGGAACTTGCGGCTGACGATGATGATGACCAACACGCTGAGGATCGCCAGCAGCGAACGAACCAGTTCGCCAGTGATCATCCGGTCGACGATCGGCATCAGATGAAAACGCCGTCTTCGCGGCGGTTCAAAAGGCTGGGAATTCATAATAAGCTTTGCCGACCCGTCGCCCCTGCGAACCCCGGCTGCGACTGTTGGCTGTCTTCCGTCATTTGTCGAGATATTAACATGGACTACCATCTGAAAACCGACGCGCCCGCACGGGTCGCCACCGATTGCCTGGTCCTGGGTTCGTACCAGGACCGCAAGTTCCTGACGTCCACCGAAGCGGTCGACGAGCGTCTGGAAGGGGGGTTGCAGAAGCTTGCGAAGCGCGACCGCTTTGACGGCAAAGTCGGGGAAGTACTGCTGATCAACTCGTTGGGCGGATTCGACGGCTGTCGCTGCGACCGGATCCTGCTGGTCGGGCTGGGGAAGAAGAACGAGTTGAACACCGCGAAATACCGCAAGGCGCTCGCCTCAGCGGCGAAGGCGCTACGGGAATCGAATGCCAAACAGGCCGCCTCATGTTTGCACGAGGCGGATGTCGGCGGCCGGGGAAGCGATCTGCGCTGGCACATGCGGCAAACGCTGGAGATCTTCGAAGGCACCGTCTACCGCTTCAATCGCTTGAAGACCGACGCCGAGGAGAAACCGCTGCGCTTGGCCAGCATCACGCTGCTGGTGGACAAATCCGACAAGGCGCAAGCCGAGACGGGCCTGCATGAGGGCCGTGCGATCGCTCACGGCATGGCCCTTGCCCGGGATCTGGCCAACCTGCCTGGTAATATCTGCACGCCGGTGTTCCTCGCCG
This sequence comes from uncultured Methylococcaceae bacterium, assembly GCA_964644665.1. Classification (GTDB taxonomy): domain Bacteria; phylum Pseudomonadota; class Gammaproteobacteria; order Methylococcales; family Methylococcaceae; genus Methylotetracoccus. The sequence goes on along the minus strand of CAZXXC010000003.1, from coordinate 74,322 downwards.
AGGAAGCGGCGAAACTTCACAAGTCGCATCCAAGATTAAAGGTCGAGATACTCGACGAAACGCAGATCGAAGAACTCGGCATGGGCGCGTTCCTGTCGGTTTCGAAAGGCAGCCGCCAACCCGCCAGGTTCATCATCCTCGAATATCGCGGCGCAACCGCCAAGACCAAGCCCATCGTACTGATCGGAAAAGGCTTAACGTTCGATGCCGGCGGCATCTCGATCAAGTCCGCTGCCAATATGGATGAAATGAAATACGACATGTGTGGCGGCGCCAGCGTGTTGGGTACACTGGCGGCGGTCGCCAGACTCGAACTGCCGCTGAACGTGGTCGGCTTGGTTCCGGCCTCGGAGAATCTGCCCGACGGCAATGCCAACAAGCCCGGCGACATCGTCCACAGCATGGCGGGCATCAGCATCGAGATCCTAAATACCGATGCCGAAGGACGGCTACTTCTGTGCGACGCACTGACCTACGCCAAGCGATACGAACCGGCGGCCGTGATCGATCTCGCGACACTGACCGGAGCCTGCATCACCGCGCTGGGGCGGCATCCGAGCGGATTGATGGGCAATCAGGACGATCTGTGCGCAGCGCTGATCAAAGCCGGTGACGAATCGTGGGATCGGGTCTGGCGGCTGCCGCTGTGGGACGATTATCAGGAACAGTTGAAATCCAATTTCGCCGATCTGGCCAACATCGGCGGTCCGGACGGAGGCGCGATCACCGCCGGCTGCTTTCTTTCCCGCTTTGCCAAGGACTTTTCCTGGGCCCATATCGATATCGCCGGCACCGCCTGGAAAACCGGAGCCGAAAAAGGCGCCACCGGTCGACCCGTGCCGCTGCTGGTGCAATACCTGATCGACCAAGCCGGATGACCCGAATCGATTTCTATGTTCTGGCCGGGAGCGGAACCCGGGAACGGCAGCTGACCGCATGCCGCCTGGCGGAGAAGGCCTATCGTCTGGGTCACCGTCTGTATATCCAGACGGCTTCGGCGCAGGACGAAGCCCTGCTCGACGATCTGCTGTGGACATTTCGGCAAAACAGCTTCGTGCCGCACACGCGCTGGCGCGGTGACGACGATCCGGGAACACCGGTGCTGCTAGGGCATCTGCCGCCCCCGGAATTTCTGCACGAGGTACTGATCCACCTCGCCGATACGATTCCCGATGCCTTCGACCGCTTCAACCGGGTGGTGGAAGTCGTCGATGCGGACGACGCCGTCCGGCAGGCCGCGCGCCGCCGCTACCGGTTCTACCGCGAGCGGGGCATTTCACCGTTGACCCATCAGCTAACCACCGCGGGGGACGTTCCGCGTTAATCGCCCTTATCCGGCACCAGCGCGGCGGACACGCTCGGCCGTCCCCGCCGCCGGAGCGAGGCGGCCTTCCGAACCCGAACATTCGACATCACCATGGACAAGACGTACGAACCCCACGCCATCGAGCAGAACTGGTATCAGCGATGGGAAAAAAGCGGGTACTTCGCGCCGCGAGGCGATGGGCAGGCCTATTGCATCATGATCCCGCCACCGAACGTGACGGGCAGCTTGCACATGGGGCATGCCTTCCAGGATACGATCATGGATGCGCTGATTCGCTATCACCGGATGCGCGGCGACAACACCTTGTGGCAGGCCGGGACCGATCACGCCGGCATCGCGACGCAGATGGTCGTCGAGCGACAACTGTCGGCCGATGGTCTGTCCCGTCATGACTTGGGCCGCGACGACTTCGTCGCGAAAGTGTGGGAATGGAAGCAGCAGTCGGGCGGTACGATCACCCGGCAGCTCCGGCGCATGGGCGCATCGCTCGACTGGTCGCGCGAGCGCTTCACGATGGACGAAGGACTGTCGATGGCGGTACGCGAAGTCTTCGTGCGTCTCTACCAGCAGGGACTCATCTACCGCGGGCAACGCCTGGTCAATTGGGATCCCGTGCTGCATACCGCAGTTTCCGACCTGGAGGTGGTGTCCGAGGAAGAAAGCGGACATCTCTGGCACTTGCGGTATCCGATCGCCGATGGCGAGGGTTATCTCATCGTCGCGACGACGCGCCCGGAGACGATGCTCGGCGATACCGCGGTAGCGGTCCATCCGGACGATGAGCGCTACCGCCATTTGATCGGACGGACCATCCGACTACCGCTGACACAGCGGGAGATCCCGGTCATCGCCGATGACTACGTCGACCCCACCTTCGGTTCCGGCTGCGTGAAAATCACACCGGCGCACGATTTCAACGACTACGCCATCGGCGTCCGGCACCAACTGCCGATGATCAATGTGCTCGACCCGAACGCGGCAATCCTGGCACTGCCCGAAGTCCCGGAACGCTACCACGGCCTCGACCGCTACGAGGCGCGGGATCTGGTCATCCACGACTTGCGCGAACTCGGCCTGCTGGAGCAGATCGTCGAACACAGGCTGATGGTTCCGCGCGGGGACAGAACCGGCGTCGTGATCGAACCGCTGCTGACCGATCAATGGTTCGTCAAGGCCAAGCCGCTGGCCGAGCCCGCGATTCGTGCGGTCGAGGAAGGTCGCATCCGGTTCATACCGGACAACTGGAAGAATACCTACTTCCAGTGGATGAACAACATCGTCGACTGGTGCATATCACGCCAAATCTGGTGGGGACACCGCATTCCCGCCTGGTACGACACATCCGGAGCCGTCTATGTCGGCCGCTCCGAGCAGGAAGTTCGCGCCGCGCACGGACTGGGTCCCGAGGTCGCCTTGCGGCAGGACGAAGACGTGCTGGATACCTGGTTCTCTTCGGCCCTTTGGCCCTTCTCGACCCTCGGCTGGCCGGACAGGACGCCCGCGCTCGACACCTTCTATCCCGGCTCGGTCCTGGTGACAGGGTTCGACATCATCTTCTTCTGGGTCGCCCGGATGATCATGATGGGACTCGCCTTCATGCAGGATGTGCCGTTTCGCGAGGTCTACATCCACGGACTGGTCCGCGACGCCGAAGGCCAGAAGATGTCGAAATCCAAAGGTAACGTGCTGGACCCGATCGATCTGATCGACGGCATCGGTATCGACGATCTGGTCCGCAAGCGCACGCAGGGCCTGATGCAGCCGAAAATGGCCGAGCGGATCGAGAAGCAGACCCGCAAGGATTATCCGGAAGGTATTCCGTCGTACGGAACCGATGCGCTCCGTTTCACCTTCGCGTCGCTGGCATCGACGGGCCGGGACATCCGTTTCGATTTGAAACGGGTCGAGGGCTACCGCAACTTCTGCAACAAGCTATGGAATGCGGCACGTTACGTGTTGATGAATACCGAGGGCCAGGACACCGGATTGGATGCGCCCGACATCGCATATAGCATCGCAGATCGCTGGATTCGAAGCCGTCTGCAACGGGTCACGGAAACGGTGACCGAATCGTTCGCGCAATATCGCTTCGATCTGGCTGCCCAAAGCCTTTACGACTTCATCTGGAGCGAGTATTGCGACTGGTACCTGGAATTGTCGAAGATCGAACTGCAGGGGACCGACGCGGCCCGCCTCATCGGCACCCGCCGGACGCTGGTGCAGGTTCTGGAAGCCCTGCTCCGATTGGCCCATCCATTGATGCCGTTCATCACCGAGGAAATTTGGCAGCGGGTGGCACCATTGGCGGGCAAATCCGGCGACACGCTGATGGTGCAACCCTATCCTCGGAGCGACACCGAGGCAGTGGATCCTGAGGCCGAAGCGGAATTGAGTTGGCTGATGGAAGTGATCATGGCGGTACGGCGGATTCGCGGCGAGATGAACATTGCACCGGGCAAGCCACTGCCGGCGGTTTTCCAGGGTGGTTCGACTGACGACCGGAACCGGCTTCAGGTGTACGGAGCGATCATCACGCGGCTCGCGCGACTAAATAGGATGGATTGGATCGCCTTGCACGAGCCAGCACCGGAAGCGGCGATGACCTTGATTGGCGAACTGAAAATCCTGATTCCGCTGCGGGGCCTGATCGACAAGGACGCTGAACTCTCACGGCTCTCCAAGGAGATCCAGCGCCTGACCAGGGAACTGCCAAGACTGGAGGGCAAACTGGGCGACCCGGCGTTCTTGGCAAAGGCGCCGCCACCGGTGGTGGACAAGGAACGGCTGCGCTTGGGCGAGTTGCGCGCCAACCTGCAACAATTGGAAAACCAGGCAGCGAGAATCCGCTCCTTATAGCCAAGGGTATCGCCGAGATCGGGACACGGCGAATACGGCCGGGGCGTCGGCTGCTGCGGCCGGTCGCGGGCCGGTTCGGCGCGCAGCTTGGACAAACCCGGCCGGTCGTCTAATCTTATCGGCACCCCTGTCGTGAAACCGATCATCGTGACCCGCACGCCGACATGACCGCAGCGACCCAACCGAATGCGATCAGCGGCCTGGCCAAGTGCCTGGCCCGGCAGGGACTGATTACGGATGCCGCCGCGCAACGCCACTTTGAAGACGCGGTCAAGAAGAAGCAGCCGTTCGCTACATTCCTGGTGACCAACAAGATTCTCGACAGTCTGGTGATTGCCGAGACGGTATCGCGCGAGTTCGGCCTTCCGCTGCTGGATCTGAATTCGTTCATTCCAGACATTGCCCCGGTGAAGCTGGTCAGCGAACGGCTGATTCGGCAGCACCGCATTCTACCCCTCTACAAGCGCGGCCACCGCTTGTTCGTCGGACTGTCGGATCCCACCAACTTTCAGGGACTGGACGAGATCAAGTTTCAGACCCGGCTGTCGACTGAGTGTGTGATCGTCGAGGACGAAAAGCTTTCGCGGCTGGTCGAAACGGCATTGGAAGCCGCCGACACGAGCATGAAGGACTTGATGGACACCGTCGACCTGGATCACATCCAGATCAGCGGCGGAGACGACGAGGATCGTGGTCAGGTGGAACCCAGCGAAGTGGAGGATGCGCCCATCGTTCGCTTCGTCAACAAGATCCTGGTCGACGCGATTCGCAAGGGGGCGTCGGACATCCATTTCGAACCGTACGAGAAGGAGTTTCGCATCCGCTTTCGCCACGATGGCCTGCTCCATGAAATCGCGAGCCCACCCGTTTCCCTCGCCGGCCGCATCTGCGCCCGGTTGAAGGTGATGTCGCGCATGGACATCGCCGAGCGCCGTGTACCCCAGGACGGCCGGATCAAGATGGCGGTGTCCCGCAATCACGCGATCGACTTCCGGGTCAATACCTGCCCTACGCTGTTCGGGGAGAAGGTCGTTCTGAGGATTCTGGATCCCGCGACGGCGCAGATCGGCGTGGAAAAATTGGGCTTTGAATCGGACCAGCAGCGACACTTCCTGGAGGCGATCAGCAAACCCTACGGCATGATTCTGGTCACCGGACCCACCGGCAGCGGCAAGACGGTCACGCTGTATACCGCGCTCAATCTGCTGAACAAGCCCGAGTGCAACATCTCGACCGCCGAGGATCCGGTGGAAATCACCGTGGCTGGCATCAATCAGGTCAACGTCAACATCAAGACCGGCCTGACCTTTGCAGAGGCCCTGCGCGCCTTCCTCCGCCAGGACCCCGACATCATCATGGTCGGGGAAGTCCGCGACCTGGAGACTGCCGAAATCGCCGTCAAGGCGGCGCAAACCGGCCATCTGGTGCTATCCACGCTGCATACCAACGATGCGCCGCAGACGCTGAACCGTCTGATGCAAATGGGGATACCCTCGTTCAACATCGCCTCCTCGGTGCTATTGATCATGGCCCAACGGCTCGCCCGCAGGCTCTGTGAATACTGCAAAAGGGAGGACACTTTGCCGCCGGAGGTCCTGCTGAACGCCGGATTCAAGGAATCGGATCTGGATGGCTTCACGCTGTTCCGCCCGGTCGGCTGTGACCGATGTGTGAAAGGTTACCAGGGCCGCGTCGGACTATTCCAAGTCATGCCCATTTCGGAAGAGATCAACCACATCATCCTAGCCGGCGGCGATGTGATTCAATTGACCCGTCAGGCGGAGCGTGAAGGCATCTGCAACCTGCGGGAATCCGGCCTGAAGAAGGTCAAGGCGGGTCTGACCAGCCTGGAAGAAGTCGAGCGCGTCACCAAGGACTGAAGCCATGGCGAAGTCAACGGCCAGTCTGTTTGTCTGGGAGGGCATTGATCGCAACGGAGGTCGCGCCAAAGGGGAAGCCTACGCCCGCAGTGAGGCCTTGGCACGGGCGGATCTGCGCCGTCAGGGCATCAAGGTCATCAAGGTCAAGAAGAAGGCAAAGCCCCTGTTCGGCGAACGCAAGAAGCCGATCAAGCCGAAAGACATCGCCGTTTTCAGCCGGCAGCTGGCGACTATGCTGAGTGCCGGCGTACCCTTGGTTCAAGCGTTCGACATTGTCGGTCGCGGGCACGCCAATCCCAGCATGCAGCAGATGCTGATGGCCATCAAGAGCGATGTCGAGGGCGGAAGCACACTGCAGGAATCCCTGGCAAAGTTTCCTGACCATTTCGACGAACTGTTCTGCAACCTGGTCCACGCCGGCGAGCAGGCCGGCGTGCTCGAAACGCTGCTACACAAGATCGCCGACTACAAGGAAAAGACCGAATCCATCAAAGGCAAGGTCAAGAAGGCGATGTTCTATCCGGCGGCGGTGGTCGTCGTGGCCGTGATCGTGACCTCGATTTTGCTGATTTTCGTCGTGCCTCAGTTCGAGCAACTCTTTCAAGGCTTCGGCGCGGATCTGCCGGCTTTCACGATGATGGTGATCGGACTGTCGAAGTGGCTGCAGGAATGGTGGTACGTGGCGTTGGGTGTGATACTGGTCACCGGCTTCGGGTTCGTCAAGCTGAAGCGCCGCTCCACCGCGTTCAATCATGCCTTGGACCGGCTGGTGCTGCGAATCCCGATCATCGGTGCGATTCTTCACAAAGCCGCGGTCGCGCGCTTTGCGCGCACGCTGTCGACGATGTCCGCAGCCGGCGTTCCGCTGGTCGAGGCGCTGCAGTCGGTTGCCGGAGCCACCGGCAACGTCGTCTATTCCGATGCCTTGTTGCATATTCGGGACGAGGTAGCCACCGGCCATCAGTTGCAGGCATCAATGCGCGAAACCAATCTGTTTCCCAACATGGTGATCCAGATGGTCGCGATCGGGGAGGAATCCGGATCGCTCGACACGATGCTGGCCAAGGTGGCCGATTTCTTCGAAGAAGAAGTCGACAATGCGGTCGACGCGCTCAGCAGCCTGATCGAACCCCTGATCATGATCTTTCTCGGGGTGGTGGTCGGCGGACTGGTGATCGCGATGTATCTACCGATCTTCAAGCTCGGATCGGTCGTCTAGGGGAAGCGCATGAACGGGAATCCGGACGCTGGGCTGCTGCTATTCGCCGTCGTTGGACTGTTCGGCCTCGCCGTGGGGAGCTTCTTGAATGTCGTGATCTACCGGCTGCCGCTGATGCTACAGCAGTCGTGGCACGAAGAATGCCGAAGGTTTCTCGGCCTGGAGGAGGACGAACCAAACCCGTCGACGCTGAATCTGGTCCTGCCGAACTCGTTCTGTCCCGTCTGTCAGACCCCCATCAAACCCCGGCACAACATTCCGGTTCTGAGCTATCTCTGGTTGCGAGGCCGTTGCGCGCAATGCGGAAATCGCATCTCACTGCGCTATCCGCTGATCGAACTGCTGACTGCGGCAGCATCCGTGGTCGTGGTCTGGAAATTCGGCGTTTCGGGACAGGCCGTCACGGCTCTGGCGCTCAGTTGGTTGCTGATCGTGCTCGCTCTGATCGATCTGGAGCACCAACTGCTCCCCGATACGGTGACGCTGCCCGGAATCTGGATGGGCTTGCTGAGCAGCCTCGGCGGCTGGCATACCGACCCGGAATCCAGCATCATCGGCGCCTGCGTCGGCTACCTGACGTTGTGGCTCGTGTTCCACGCCTTCCGGCTGCTGACCGGCAAAAACGGCATGGGTTACGGCGACTTCAAGCTGCTGGCGATGCTGGGAGCCTGGTTGGGCTGGCAGATGATCCCGGCCATCGTGCTGCTTTCGTCCACGGCCGGCGCCGCGATCGGGATCGCGATGGTCCTGTTGATGGGACACGCGCGCAGCAAGCCGATTCCTTTCGGTCCCTATCTGGCAGCAGCCGGCTGGATCTCCCTGTTGTGGGGAGCGGAACTGAACGCCGCCTACCTGAACTGGCTCGCACCGAGCGTGCGATGACACCGCTACGAGTGGGGCTCACCGGGGGCATCGGCTGCGGAAAATCGACGGTCGCGGCACTTTTTGCCAACTTGGGCGTCACCGTGATCGACGCCGATGAAATCTCCCGCGAGCTGGTGCGCCCCGGTCGGCCGGCACTGAATCGGATCGTTCGACTGTTCGGAAGCGAAATCCTCATCGCCGGGGAACTCGACCGGCGCGCATTGCGGCGCCGCATTTTCGCCGAGCCGGCGTTGCGGCGCGCGCTGGAGGACTTGCTCCATCCGTTGGTGTATCGGGACATGGCGGAGCGGGCGAGTTGTCTCGGCGCACCTTACTGCATCCTGAGCGTTCCGTTGCTGCTCGAAACCGCCCCGCCGCATTTCGTCGATCGCGTGCTGGTCATCGACTGCTCGATCGAGAACCAGATTCGGCGTACGCAGGCCCGTGACAAAATCCCGGAGCAGGAAGTGCGCCGCATCATCGACGCCCAGATCTCTCGCGCGGCACGGCTAAAAGCGGCCGATGATGTGCTCGATAACGACGGCGCTTTGCCAGCATTGCGCCGGCGCATCGCACAACTCCATGTCCGCTATCTGCAACTGGCGCGTGCGCGGCAATCCGACCCGCTGTTCGCCGGCGCGAACGGCGACCGGACGACCGGCTCTTGACTAAATCGATCGATCCGTCAAAATCACCAGCCTTTCATAGCGCCGGGCCATCGGACCACGCGCGCCACAGCTCAGACTTTCCAGCGCCGCCTTGACTGACACCATCCTCTACGAATTTCCGCTGAATGAACGAGTGCGGTTGTTCATGCGTCTGGAAAATCTCTTTCAGGAGACCGACTATTTTCTGGCCGGCTCATCCGCGTGGGATTCCCGCGCAGCGATGTCAGGGCTGATCGAGGTCGTGACTCTGTTCATGCGGTACGACCTGAAGTCCGAGTTGCTGAAAGAGATCGATCGCCAAAGCCAGGTTCTGAACAAACTGGTCGGCAATCCGAACGTCGACGACGGCAAGGTCACGAAGATTCTCGGTGAATTCGATGAGCTCGCCACGCGCTTGTACGCCAATGCCGGCAAGTTGGGGCAGTCGCTGATCGAGGCAGACTTGATCAAGACGGTTTCGCAGCGCAGCTCGATCCCCGGTGGTTCCTGTTCCTTCGACCTTCCGGCGTTCCATTTCTGGTTGGAACAGGATGGTTCCACGCGCAGAGCCGACCTGAAGCGCTGGCTGGAGCCGTTTGCCAGCGTCAAATCGGCCGTCCATCTGCTATTGGGCTTCCTGCGCAGCAGCGCTACGACGACGCCGGAACTGGCACGCGGGGGGTTTTACCAGAAAACCCTGGACCATACCTTGTCGTTTCAACTGCTCCGCGTTCAGATCGAACGCCGTTATCCGTGCTTCGCGGAAGTCAGCGGTGGAAAGCACCGTTTCACGGTCCGCATGCTGACCCCTTCGCTCGAACAGAAGCCGACGCTGTTCCAGCAGGATGTCGAGTTCCGGCTGAGCCTTTGCACGATCTAGCCGCGTAAAGGCGAACGAGTTCCCTACGACAACCATGTCGATCGACGGCGACCTTGAACTCGACACCCGTGGATTGATGTGCCCGCTCCCGCTGCTCCGTCTGAAGAGGAAGCTGGCCGACATGGGCAGCGGCCAGCAGGTTCGGGTGCTGGCGACAGACCCCGCGTCGGTGCTGGATTTCGGTGTGTTTCTGGAGCAGAGCGGACACCAGTTGCTCAGCCAGTGGGAAGAAGCCGGAATATTCCATTTTCTGGTTCGCAAAGGCTGATCACGCCGATCCGACATCGTCTGCCGGACTGTGCGCTCCGCGCAGACTGATGATCGGCCAACCGCGGGATCGCGCCACTTCACGCAGCGTGTCGTCCGGGTCCACCGCCACCGGGTGATCGACCAACGACAGCAGCGGCTGATCATTGTGAGAGTCGCTGTAGAACCAACTGCCGGCCAGATCATGGCCGGTGGTCTCCAGCCATTCGCGTAGACGAGTCACCTTGCCCTCCCTGAAACAAGGAGCACCGAGATACCGTCCGGTGAAACGGCCGTCCCGAAACTCGGGCACCGTGGCGATCAAATGCTCGATTCCGTATAGCCCTACGATCGGTTCGGTCACGAAACAGTTTGTTGCCGTGATGACGACCGGCAAATCGCCCCGTTCCCGGTGCTGTTCGATCAGCCGGTAGGCGGCGGGCAGTAGCAGCGGGTGGATGATCTCGCGAATGAAGCGGCCTCGCCATTCCAATAGCGCCGAGACGGCATTCTCCGCCAGCGGCTTCAGCGCGAACCGCAGAAATCTCGAAATGTCCAGATTCCCTTCCCGATAATCCTGATAGAAGCGCGCATTGGATGCCTCGTAAAACTCGCGGTCGACGATTCCATGCTCGACCAGGAACTGCCCCCAAAGATAGTCGCTGTCGCCAGCCAGCAGGGTATTGTCAAGATCGAATATTGCGAGACTCACTTGATTCCTTTAAAGTTGCGTCAACAATCAAGAACACATTCGGGACAACCGAGGCGCCTCGACTCGGGAGACGCCGGACGAGATGGTCCGCTTTCAATCAGGACAGCACGCTCGAGTGGGTCGAACAAACACAGCCGAATCTTGCCGATGAAGCGACTCAAGCAGGCTCGCGGTGGATTTTATCATCCGGAGCGCAACGACACGTCGAACCAGGACGTCATCGACCGGGAGGGCTACCGGCTCAGCGTCGGCATCGTGCTTTGCAACCGCCAGCGGCAGGTTCTTTGGGCGCGGCGGTCAGGCATGCGTTCGTGGCAGTTTCCGCAGGGCGGCATCAAGCGGAACGAGGATCCCGAACAGGCCATGTTCCGGGAACTGTACGAGGAAATAGGGCTTTCCAGCCAGGACGTCGAGTTCATCGGCTGTACCGACTCGTGGCTGCGCTATCAACTTCCGGAGCGTTATGTCCGCAAGAATTCGGTGCCGCTCTGTATCGGGCAGAAGCAAATCTGGTTCATTCTGAACCTTAGTTCTCCCGAGTCCTTGATCCGGCTCGACTGTTCCGAGAGACCCGAGTTCGACCATTGGAGATGGGTCGACTACTGGTTTCCGATCAACGACGTAGTGTACTTCAAGAGGGAGGTTTATCGGCAGGCGCTGACCGAATTGGGCAGTCACCTGCTGGCGTCCGCCGATTCTCAGATCGACCCTTCCGGTTATCTCCTGCAGGGAAGACATCCCAAGTAATCGGGACCACCCTTTTCCACGGCTTCGGGGGGAGCCTTGCTTCAGCGACACCTTGTTCCCTGTTTGCACGGGGCAGAGGACGAACCGTCATCGCGAAAGCCCGGCGTCGCGGCACAGCGACGAGCAATTCTCTCGGCCGATGACGGTCACGGAGGGATGACGGCCACGGCGACACGGTTCCGGATACGACGCGCCGGCCTACCCACACGATCGTCCCAAATGCCGGAAGCATATCGCTTGCCGGCGCATCGCACGCTTCTCCGGTACACCGCCGGCATGAGTCGCCGCGCCTGATGAACGCCTCGGGGGGAGTCACGGGCGCCAAGGAACGGTCGGTCCTCCCTCCGCAGCATTATCCGAGATGGCGGGCTCTTCGCATCTTTGGCTGCGCAATCGGCGCCCTCTTGCTGTTACAAGCCCTCAGCCCGACGGTCAGCTACGCCGTCCAGGTCGTCGGAAATCCCAGCGTTCCCGATACCGTCGTCAAGCGACCGACGGCTTGGGCTGTCTTCAGTATGCGACTGAGAACCTGGTCCGACGGGTCCTCGGCAACCGTTTTCGTACTGAATGACAACGTACCCCTACATGCCGAGTTTACCAAGAGAATCCTCGACACCTTTCCCTATCAATTACGCCGTGCGTGGGACCGCCTGGTGTTTTCCGGTACAGGGCAAGCACCCACAGAAGTGGAATCCGTCGATGAAATGTATCAACGAATCGTATCAACACCGGGTGCGATCGGTTATCTTCCGGACGATCGAATCGATTCTCGCATGCGGGTAATTAAGGTTGAGTAAAGGCATGATACGCCAGCATCGCTCAATACGCTTTATTTTATCATTTCTGGTCGCCTTGGCGCCTAGTCGGTTTGCCGCCGCCGACTTCTGGAAGGACCCATTTGAAAAGCTCGGGTCATACCTTCCGGAATCACTACAGATTCATGGATTTCTGTCGCAAGGGTATCTTAGAACCTCGGACAACAATTTCTTCGGCAAGACGACCAATATGGGCTCACTCGATTTTCGGGAGCTCGGCATCAACGGCTCTTGGCGGCCGTTGAAGGACCTGCAGCTTTCCTTACAAGTGTTGTCCAGAAAAGCCGGCCAAACGGACGATGGCTATGTACGCATCGATTTTGGTTCCCTGAGTTACACTGCGTTCTCCACCGCTGAGGACGTTTGGGGCATCCGTTTGGGCCGGGTCATCAATCCGTACGGGCTTTACAACGACACACGAGACATGCCGTTCACCCGACCCAGCATTCTGCTGCCGCAGTCCATCTATTTCGACGTCAACCGGCAACTCGCCCTTTCGTCAGACGGCGGCCAACTGTTCGGTGAGCATCATGCCGAATGGGGAGATTTGTACTTTCAGTTCAACGTCGGATATCCACGAACCACTGATCCGGAACTGAAATACAATCTTCAAGATCTCTCGCAACTGGGGCGGGTATCCGGGGCGCTGTCGTTTATGGGCCGGCTGATGTATGAGCTTGATGGCGGACGGGTCCGGCTGGGCGTGACCGGCAGTAACGTCAACCTCAATCTGACACGCTTTCCTTTTTCCCCCTTGAGCAGCGGATCAAACCGATTCACGCCGATCATATTTTCGGCACAGTACAACGGCGAAGACTGGAGTCTGACCAGCGAGTACCAGCTCAGGGGGATTTCGTTCGCCGGTTTCGGTCCGCAATTCCCCCTGCCCAATCGGGATTATTGGGGTCAGGGTTTCTATGTCCAGGGCACCTACCGCTTTGCGCCCGATTGGGAAGCTTTTCTGCGTTATGACGACCTCTGCGTCCAGCAAAGCGACTGCAATGGGAAGCAATGGGAGGCCACGACCGGTCTCCCGGCCCATGGCCAGTTCGCAAAGGACATATCGACCGGCATCCGTTGGGACTTGACGCCGTCGGTCATGCTTCGAGCGGAGTATCACTACGTGAATGGGACCGGCTGGATCTCGCTGTTGGAGAATAAACAGGGCCCCCAGCAGCATTGGCACCTCTACGGCCTTTCCGTTTCCTTTCGATTTTGAGCCGTGTCGGTGTGCCCAAGGACTGCGCACACCGCGACCCGCGTGCAGTGCCACTTCCCAAGCCCGCGCCGAGGTCGGTCGGTCTCGTCTAAACTGGTGGGGAAGCCATACTACCGCCGCTCACCGGCAGATGCATTGAGGCCGGCGACGGCGCTGTTGGCGACTCGGCCCTTCTCGACAGCGCGGATTTCAGGAGGCCGGTCGTACCAGAGACTCACGACAAGAATCTTGTCCTCCGGCAATAACCGGCAATAAGCAGCGATGTCTTCAGTCACCGAAATTCTGGGCGTTTCCGCCATTCGACGCATCTTTCTGGCACGATTCATATCCGTGACCGGCGATAAACTGTTTGCGATCGCTCTGTCCTGGTGGGTGGTCGCCAGGGATGATCTACCGAACCGCGAATTGACGCTCGGACTGCTGCTCGCTGTCAGCACTCTGCCGATGGCCATCACCGGCCCGCTATTGGGCCGGTTCATCGATCGCTTCGGCAAGCGCTCGTGCATGGTCGTCGCGGACATCGGCCGATTCATTCCGATGGCGATGTTGTGTATGCTGATTCATCAGGACACCCTGACCTTGCCGCTGCTGTTCGCTCTTTGCATACCGATCTTCGCGTTGGAACCGCTGTTCGACACGGCCGTCAACGCGTCTTTGTCGCCGCTGTCGAGAAGCCCCGCGATGCTGGCCCAGATGGTCGCACTCGATAGTGCAGCCCCGAGCATCGGTGCCGTACTGGGCGCATTGGCCGGGGGGCTCGCGCTGGCCACGGCCACGACCGAGGCGGCGTTCTGGCTCAATGCGGCAACCTTCCTGGCGTCGCTACTGTTTGTTCTTGGCCTTCCGCCGCTTCGCGAAGCAAGCTCAGAGCACGACCGGCCGTCGGCCAAAGGGTTCGCGTTTCTGAAAGATTACCCCGACGCGATCAAACTGCTGGTCTGCTTCGGACTCGTCAACTTTTTCGTGGCACCGCTGTTTCTCTACCTCCCGCTGCTGGTCAGGGATGTACTCAACGCCGACGGTTCGCAACTGGCGCTGCTGGAACTGGCTTTCGCGGCGGGTAACCTCGTCGCGTTCGGTTATTGCGTCGGACGACCGCGACATTACCTGCGCGTCCGCTGGCTGCGGTGCTTCCTGGTGATGGCGTCGGCGGCGTTCTTCCTGATCCTGAGAAGCGTCACTGCGCTCTGGCCGATGTGCGCGACACTGGCCGCCTGGGGCTGCAGCGTCGCGTTTGTCACCTACCTGGCGATTTCATATTTTCAGCGAACCATCCCCGATGATTGCAAGGGTCGATTTTTCGGGCTCTTGACCAGCGCCTGCACGATCGCGATACCGGCCAGCTTTGCGTGTTTCGGATTTCTGAGCTCGTATTTCTCGACGCAAGAACTCATGCTCGGCAATGCCGTCGGAAGCTTCGTCATCTCGCTGGCCTTCCTGAGCGTTGGGGATGAAGCGGGAATCAAGATCTCGTCGCGATCTTCCGGCAAGCATCACTTGCCTGAAGCAGAGGTGGACGAACGCTGTGTCACCGCAGAGTGAAAGCCGCGGCTTGCTCACCGATACCGCCTGGGTTGAGAGCGAATCCTGCGGATACCGCGGCTGCAATCGGTCCATCCCCGACGGACCCGGGACGGTTCAACGACGAGGACGGCTGTCGAGAGGCGTCTGCGGAGCGACCGAGTAAACCGTCCAGACCTTTCCACGCACCCCTCCAGCAGGCCATTCCGATGAATCCCGTTGAATCCTTGCTCGACTTCGCCAAGAGCAGCGTTCCCTTTCACCGCCAGCGCGCGCCTCAGCATCACCTGTCGCTCGAGAACTGGCCGCTGATGACCAAGTATGACCTGGCGGACCATGCGCTAGACAAGAGCGATGCACTGTTGAGTGTGCCACACGACCAGGGAGGCTACCTGTTGCTGTCCGGCGGGACCACCGGCGAGGCCAAGACCCTCTTCTATTCCCACGCGGAAGCGGCGGATGCGTGCTGCAAGATTGCCCAAAATTTCGCAGCCAACGGCTTGCAGGCAGGGGACCGAGTCGCAAATTATTTTCCTGCCGGGCACATGTATTCTTCATTTCTGATGGTCGATCGCGCATTGTCCAGCCTGCCAGTGACGATTCTCCCGCTCGCTTTCACGCCGGATACCGATTTTGCCATTGAGATCCTCAGCCGGTTCAGGCCGAATGTGATCACCGGCATCCCGTCCACGATTCTGGAGTTGACAAGGCGCACCGCATCGCTGGAACAACCATTGCAAATCGAAAAGATCTTTTACGCCGGAGAGCCGATGTCCCCATCGGGCGAGGCAAGGATCAAGGCGAACTGGGCAAGCCGCCTGATCCGCTCCGCCGGCTATGCATCGACCGACTTCGGCCCGATCGGGTGGCAATGTCTCCATTGCCAGAGTGGCGAGCATCATGTGTTCGATGACGTGCTGGTGGAAATCATCGACGACGAGATCGTCGCAACATCGCTCAACCGGCGGGCAATGCCGCTGATCCGGTACCGCACCGGTGACGGCGGTGAATGGGTGCACGGGGCCTGCCCGTGCGGAGACGCCGCTGGCCGCTTCCGGCTACTCGGCCGCATCGACGATGTCGTGCTGATCTGGGGCTGCAGGGTCTCCTATGGCGACATCGTGCGCGCGCTCAAATCCTGTGACGAGCGACTCGATACCGTGCAAGTGTTGGTACATTCCTCCGACGAGAAAGACCGGATCCTGGTTCAATTCGACCCCCGGGTCGACGAGTCGATGTATCCGGCGTTGCGGGACAGCATCTACCGGCACAGCTTTGATCTGCAGAAGACGATTCCCCGGGCGGCACTGGACCAACAACTCGCGTTTCGGACCGCACCTGCGGAGGGTCTGCAAAGAAACCCGCGGACAAAGAAGGTGATCCCCATCATCGATGCGCGCTAGCCGGTGCAGACAACGCGACCGACCGCGTTCAAGCAGCCGCCCAGGCGCGTTCGTTTGCGGAGCCAGGAAGAACATGGGCTTCATTCCACCGGCTTTTCCCCTGCAGCCATCAGCAGCAACAGCATGATCATGGGCGACTCCGCGGCCTGGAGTGCCCGGTAGGCCCCTCGGACTGCGTCGATCTCCGCCGTGGAAACCAGACCGGCCGCGACCAGCGGCAGCAGCCGATCCGGCTCCAATTGCGGAAGCAGGGCTTCGAGCCCCACTTCATCGCTGTGAATCACCACCGCATCCGACGCCAAACGCACAAACCCCGCGCTTTCGAGGATACGCCACAGTTCGCGGCCGACCAGCCTGTTTCCACCCTGCAGCGCTTGCGCCTGTCCATACTTTTCCAAGATAGGGCCGATGCCGACGAGCGGCGGCTGAGTCAGCCCCCAGACCCCATCGTCACTGTCGATGATCACCAGTTTTCCGCCGGGCTTCAACACGCGCCAAATCTCCCTGGCGGCCTGACCCGGCTCCGGCAGGTGTTGGAAGATCAGCCGCGCGATCGCGAAGTCGAAGGTATCGTCGGCCAGCCCAGTGGCGTTTGCAGAAGCATGCTGGATCCGGACGCGATCCGTGTCTGAAGCGTTTAGGTAGACCCGCGCGCGTTCCGCCAGCGTCCGGTCGATCTCGACGGCCGTCACACGGGAATCGGGGAATGCTCCGATCAACTGTTCCGTGACGAATCCCGGCCCGCAGCCGATCTCCAGCACTTCCATGCCGTTGCGCAAGCCGAACCACTGCAGATGGCGTAGCTCCTTTGTCCAGCTGGCGAGCGTCTGCGCACGCAACCGCTCGATCTCACTGTCGAAATCCCGGTGGCTGGCGTGAACATCGTAGGATCCGGAAGACATCGGCGTACTCCTAATTTCTGGCTATTCAACTTGCCCATCAATAAACCGGGTCGATCCGGGACAAGGAGCCACGGCGGCGGCGAACCGCGCGAGCCAAGGCCAGCCGCGGATCGGCCTCGGCGGCTACCGCAAATACCGGCAGGGTATTGACGGGCCTGATGAAGGGATCGGGCGGCCATCCCGCCGTTCCGATTCAAGGCTCGAGGCACGAGTCCGCGAGCAGACGGCGCGGAATTTACACCTGTTCCGACTCCGCCGCATACGCCACGGCGGTCGTCAGGGTACCGTCAGCGCGGAGTTCCAGCCACCGATAGCCGGGAGGCAAACTGTCCAGGCGGAACTCTGCGCAGTTCGGCTTGAATTGGCAGCAGGTCGACGGAGACCCCAGAAAGCGGATACCCGCGTGGGTGCGGTCCAAAGCCTGATGGATGTGACCGAACACGACTGCACGAGTTTGCGGCCGAACCGGCCGAAGAATCCTGATCAGCCGCTCGGCATTGCCGATCATCATCGCATCCATCCACGCGCTGCCGCACGGGACCGGATGATGGTGGACGGCGACCAGAAGGTGCTTGTCCGGTTCGGTGGCGATGGCCTGCTGCAACAGTGCCAGTTGCCCCTCGTCCAGTCGGCCGTCCGGCCGGCCGCTGATGGTGCTGTCCAGACAGACGATCTGCCAGTTGGCCAACTGGATCCGAAAGGACATCCGGATGTTCCCGCCCACTAGAAAGTCGCCCATCGCGATCCGATCGTCATGATTTCCAGGCAAGCAGTAGCACGGCATGTCAGAACGCAGCGGCAGAAGACGTTCCCGTAACCGACGGTAGGCGGACGCGACCGGATCGTCGGCCAGATCGCCGGTCAGCAGCACCAGGTCGAAGCGGCATCCCGATGAGAAGGCCGAGTGCACTGCCGCAGAAAACGACCGTTCGACATCCACGCCCTGGATGCGCCGCCCGGCCTCGGCCGGAAAATGACAGTCCGTGAGCTGGAGGATCCGAACGACGGAATCATCACGATCACCCGCAAAACCGCACCGCTCGGTCGGGGCGTCAGTCACGATTCATTCCTGCGCGACGAGAAGCGGCAAAGCATCCAGATGCTTGACCAACACCTTCGAGTTGCGGCGGGTACTGTAACCGAGCCGCCGCTCGGAAGGCAGCTCGTCCAACGACGCCGGCTGGAAACCCCGCTCCAGGAACCAATGGCTGGTGCGTGTCGTCAGCGCAAAGAGCCGGTTCAACTGCAGCTCTCTGGCACGCTGCTCGATCGCCTGCAACAGGCGTTCACCGCGTTGCTCATTGCGGTAAGCCGGATGGACCGCCAGACAAGCCAACTCCCCGATGCGATCCTGCGCAAACACATGCAGCGCCGAGCAGCCGATGACCAGGCTATCCCGGTCGATCACCAGATAGTCGTCGATCTCCATCTCCAGCCGCTCGCGGGAACGGCTGACCAGAATGCCGCTTCTTTCCAGAGGGCTGATCAGATCCAGGATGCCGCCGATGTCGCCCAATGTGGCGCGACGCATGGCCTCGTAAGGGGCTTCGCTGACCAGGGTGCCGACGCCGTCGCGGGTGAACAGTTCCAGCAACAGAGCACCGTCGATGTGGCGATCCAGCAGATGCGCCCGCCCGACGCCGGCATTGCAGGCATCGCAAGCGGCCAGCACGTGAGGTACGAGTTCCGTTCCGAACACACCGCCGTCGCGGATCATTGCGCGCGCCTCTTCCGATGTGATCTGATGAATCGGCGCCGCATCGGTCAGCCGTCGAAGCGGCTGCTCCATCAACAGCATCAGCTTGTCCGCCTTCAACGCGCTGGCCGTCGCCGTCGCGACTTCCTCCGCACTCAGATTGAATACGTCTCCGGTCGGCGAATAACCCAATGGCGACAGCAGAACCATGGTGCCGCTCTCCAATTGCTGTCGGATGCTATCCGCATCGATGCGCCGGACTTCGCCGGTATGGCCGAAGTCCACCCCGTCGCGGACACCCAGCGGCTTGGCGACCACGAAATTGCCGGCGGTCACCCGCAGACGCGCTCCGGCCATCGGCGAATGCGCAAGTCCCATGGACAGCTGCGCCTCGATATCCACTCGCACGGTGCCGACGGCTTCCTTCACACACGCCAGCGCGGCG
Source organism: uncultured Methylococcaceae bacterium (assembly GCA_964644665.1). Classification (GTDB taxonomy): domain Bacteria; phylum Pseudomonadota; class Gammaproteobacteria; order Methylococcales; family Methylococcaceae; genus Methylotetracoccus. Next base: position 54,943 of record CAZXXC010000003.1, on the reverse strand, counting down.
TCATCGGTCAGGCGGAGCCCCTGGTGATAGCGAAGTTCCGCGCCGCGTGCCTTCAACCGCCGCTCTACTTGCGGTCGCACGCCATGAACCAATACCAGCCGCACGCCGAGGCTGTGGAGTAGCGCGCAATCCTGCGCCAGACTGAAGAAACGTCCGTCCGCGACGATTTCCCCGCCGAATGAAATGACAAAGATCTTGCCGCGATGCGCATTGATGTAAGGAGATGAATCCCGAAACCAACGCACGAACTGCTGCGATGTCGAGGGATTCACGATGGCCGTCGATGCGACTCCCCGGGCCGAACGCAGAACCTATCGATCAATCGACCCAGGATGTCGAGACAGGGATCGACGTGTGCCAGTGGCAGGTACTCGTCGGGCTGGTGAGCTTGTTCGATATGCCCCGGCCCCAGGATCACCGTCTCCAGCCCGAGCTGTGACAGCAGCGGGGCTTCGGTACCGAACGCCACGGACTCCGCCTCGTTCCCGCTGATCTCTTCGCACGCCTTGACCAGCGGCGCATCCGCTGGTGTCTCGAACGGCGGCAGCCCCTCGAACAGGGGTTGATGAACCCAGCGCATCCGGGTGCATGCCATCATCGCCCGCTCGATGCGTTCGCGCAGCTCGCGGCGCACGGCATCCAGATCCATGCCGGGCAATGGCCTCAGATCGATCTGCAGCGCACAATGACCGCAAATCCTGTTCGGATTATCGCCGCCGTGGACGGAACCGAAATTCAGCGTGGGAAACGGCACCTTGAATCCGGCGTGGTGATGATGCCGCTTCAGTTCGCGGCGCCAGACCGTCAGTTCGTTCAGGACCGCCCGTATGCCGTCGATCGCGTTCGCGCCCAACTCGGGATCGCTGGAGTGACCGGCTTGTCCTTGCACCGCGATCGATTCCATCATGACGCCTTTGTGCATGCGGATCGGCCGCAGGCCCGTAGGTTCGCCGATCACGCAGAACCGGCCCAACCGGCGTTGCTGTGCGACCATCCATCGCGCGCCCGACATCGAACTCTCTTCGTCGGCTGTTGCCAGAATGGTCAGCGGATGAGTCAGCGGCGTTTCGCCGAGCCGACGCGCGGCTTCGATCGCGAGAGCGAGGAATGATTTCATGTCTGCGCTGCCGAGCCCATACAATGCCTCGTCCCTGACCACCCCGGCAAACGGATCGACCGACCAGCGACCTTCGTCGTAGGGCACGGTATCGGTGTGTCCCGACAACACCAGCCCCCCCGGGTCTTCCCGGTTGCCTCGCGTCGCGCACAGATTGGCTTTGAGCTCGCTGACCGGAAGAATCTCGATGTCGAAACCCAGGCGATCGAGCCATTCGGCCAACCGGTCGATGACTGCCAGATTGCTCTGATCCAGTCGCGGATCGGCACTGCTGACCGAGGGACATTCGATCAATGCCCTCATCATCTCCAACGGCGAAGGAATGACGCGGGCCATGCTCCGCCTCAGTCGAGAGCCAACCCCTGATCCGTCACGGCGCCTTCCGAAGCGGAGCTGACATGACTGGCGTACTTGGCCAACACACCCCGCCGATAGCGCGGCGCCGGACGTATCCAGCGGCTGTGGCGCGCAGCCAGTTCGGCGTCGTCCACGTGCAGGTCGAGCCGGTGGGTTTCGGCATCGATCGTGATACGATCGCCGTCCTCAACCAAGGCCAGCGGCCCGCCCGCATACGCCTCCGGCGTGATGTGGCCGACCACGAAACCGTGCGTCCCGCCTGAAAACCGACCGTCGGTGATCAACGCAACGTCCTTGCCGAGTCCCTTCCCCATCACCGCGGAGGTCGGTGACAACATCTCGCGCATTCCGGGTCCGCCGCGCGGGCCTTCGTAACGGATCACGATCACGTCTCCCTTCTGAATACCGCCGCCGAGGATCGCCTCCAATGCCCGTTCCTCGCAATCGAACACCTTCGCGCTGCCGGTGAAACGGAGTCCCTCCTTGCCGGTGATCTTGGCGACCGCGCCGTCTTTCGCGAGATTGCCGCGCAGCACCACCAGGTGGCTGTCCTTTTTAATCGGATCGTCGAACGGACGAACGATGGTCTGGCCCGCCGAATAGGGAGCGACCTCGGCCAGATTCTCGGCCATGGTCTTTCCGGTGACCGTCATGCAATCGCCATGCAGCAGTTCCCGATCCAGCAGCAGCTTCATCAGCGGCAGGATACCGCCGATTTCGATCAGTTCGGCCATCGTGTAGCGGCCGCTGGGTTTCAAATCGGCGAGCACCGGAACGCGCTGGCCGATGCGAGTGAAATCGTCCAGCTTCAGCGGAACATCGACCGCATTGGCCATGGCCAAAAGGTGCAGCACCGCGTTGGTCGATCCGCCGAGCGCGACCACGACCGCAATCGCGTTCTCGAACGCCTGTCGGGTCATGATGTCGCGCGGCCGGAGACCAAGGTCCAACAGTTTCAGCACCTGCTGGCCGGCGTGCTGGCAATCCAGCGCCTTGTGCGGCGACACCGCGGCCTGCGCAGAACTGCCGGGCAGGCTCATGCCGAGGGCTTCGATTGCCGAAGCCATGGTGTTTGCGGTGTACATGCCGCCGCAGGAACCGGCTCCCGGAATCGCCCTGGCCTCGATCTCTTTCAGTTCGGCGTCGCCGATCTTGTCGTTGGCACGCGCCCCGACCGCCTCGAAGACCGATACGATGTCCAGCTTGCGCTCGCCGTGGCAGCCGGGGAGGATCGTGCCGCCGTAGACGAAGATCGCAGGTCGATTCAGGCGCGCCAGGGCAATCATGCAACCCGGCATGTTCTTGTCGCAACCGCCGATCGCGACGACACCGTCGAATCCCTGGCAGCCGACCACGGTTTCGATCGAATCCGCGATGACTTCGCGCGACACGAGGGAATACTTCATCCCCTCGGTACCCATCGAGATGCCATCCGAGACCGTGATCGTATTGAAAATGACCGCCTTGCCGCCATGCTGGTCGACTGCGGCCGCCGCCTGTTTGGCCAGCATGTCGATGTGCATGTTGCACGGAGTCACCATGCTCCAGGTCGATGCGACACCGATCTGCGGCTTGCCGAAATCGGCATCCGAAAAGCCCACGGCATGTAACATCGCGCGACTCGGCGCGCGTTGCATACCGTCGACAACGGCCGAGGAAAACTCGCGGCGTTTATCGTTGCTCAAGGTCGTCTCCGATCAATTGAATCGCGTTGCCTGGCGCATGTGCACGCACTCAGAAAGAATCCCAGCCGCTTCGCTTGCGCCAGCTCAACTGGGGCAGGATCAGCCCCAGTACCAGGCCGGAAAGCAGGACGCCGGCACCGATCAGGAACCAGGCCTGCCGGTGATCTTCGTCGGTCGCCAGTTTTGCCCGTTTGATCGTTTCCAGTTCCCGTTCCAGGTGAATCACGTTTTCCTGCAGGTTGTCACGCTCGGTCTGAATCTGCAGCACGTTGGCGGATGCCTGCCGGATCGCCAGCAGCTCCGTAGTCAGACGCCGCAACTCGCCGTTGGACGTTTCCAGCGCCTGGTCCGCCTTGACCTTGCCCTCCTTCAGAACGGCGAGTTCGGCCTTCAGGGACCGGATTTCCTCGATCAAAGCCGCCGGGGGAACCGGGCTGGCGTCGCCGGCTGCGGCTCGGCCGGCGGAGGCGCGGGAACCGGGAGTCTGAGCGGCATCGCACGCAAGCGGTCCGAGCGCAGCGAGGATCAGCAGCAGCGTTCCCGCCGCAGGGTCTCGTCGGCCGAATCCAAACGACATCAGCGCCGCCCTCGGATCAGCGTACCAGAACAGGTCAGACGTGAATTCCGCAACACACGCTCATTGCAGCAACAGCAATTCGAGCAAGGCTTTCTGCGCGTGCAGCCGGTTCTCCGCTTCGTCCCAGACCAGACTCTGTGGCCCCTCCAACACGTCCTCGCTCACTTCCTCGCCACGATGTGCCGGCAGGCAATGCATGAATAGCGCATCCGGCTTGGCTGCCGCCATCACCGTTTGATCGACACAATAGCCCCGGAACGCCTCAGCCCTCGCCTGTTGCTCCTGTTCCTGCCCCATGCTGGCCCAAACATCGGTCACCACCAAATCTGCATCCCGGGCGGCGCGATGAGGATCAGCCGACAACTCGACATGCGTTCCGGCCTCATTCACCAACTGCGTTTCGGGCAGATAGTCCGGCGGGCACGCGATCCGCAGTTTGAAATCCAGCAATCGGGCTGCATGGATGTACGTCTGGCACATGTTGTTGCCGTCTCCGATCCACGCCACGGTCCGCCCGCCGATATCGCCGCGCGCCTCGAAGTAGGTCTGCATGTCCGCCAACAGCTGACACGGATGAAACCGGTTGGTCAGGCCGTTGATGACCGGGACGCGGGAGTGCCGCGCAAAGATCTCGACGGTTTCGTGTCGATGGGTCCGCAGCATGATGCAGTCCAGCATCCGGGACAAGACCCGGGCGCTGTCTTCGACCGGTTCACCCCGCCCCAACTGGGTATCGCGCGGCGAAAGGAAGATCGCGCTGCCGCCAAACTGGATCATTGCGGCTTCGAACGAGACACGGGTGCGCGTCGACGACTTCTCGAAGATCATCCCGAGCACCTTGTCTTGCAACGGCCGATACGGCGATGCGAGTTTCTTGAGTTCTCCGGCACGACGAATCAGCGCATGAAACTCTTCCCGGGAGATGTCGCGCAGAGTGACGAAATGGCGTGGCGCTGTCATTGCGGACTAGGCGGTGAGCTTGAAGTAGCCGATGATGAGCTTGCTCAACTCCTTGACCAGCAGGCGTGCCTGGTCTTCGCTGAGGATCAGCGGTGGCAGCAGACGGACCACGCGCTCCGCGGTCACGTTGATCAGGATACCCCGCTCTAGTGCCAGCTTGACGAGGTCTCCGCACGGCTGGTCCAGTTCGATCCCGATCATCAGACCCTTGCCGCGAATGTCGACGACATGGGGATTGTCCTCCAGCATCGTCCGAAACCCATCCATGATCTGCGCGCCGAGAGCAGGCACCCGCTCGATGATGGCTTCTCGGGCCAAGGTCTTGATCACCGCCAGCGCGGCGCTGCAAGCCAACGCGTTGCCACCGAACGTCGACGCGTGTTTGCCCGCAGTCAGCATTTCCGCTGCGGTCCCCAACGCCAGGCACGCGCCGATCGGTACGCCGTTCCCCAACGCCTTCGCCAGCGTCACGACATCGGGACGAATGAAGGTGTGCTGAAACGCCAGGAACTTCCCGGTGCGTCCGACACCGGTCTGCACCTCGTCGAGCATCAACAGCCAGTTGCGCTGATCACAGATGCGGCGCAGGTGCAGCAGATAGTCTTCGGCCGGCACCCGAACACCGCCTTCACCCTGAATCGGCTCGACCCACACCGCTACGACATTCTTGTCGTCGACCGACTCGACGGCTCTGATATCGTCGTAAGGCACACGGACAAACCCCTGAACCAGCGGTTCGAATCCCTCCTGGACCTTCCTGCTGCCGGTGGCGCTCAGGGTAGCGAGCGTGCGGCCGTGAAAGCTCCCTTCCATCACGACGATGGCAGGCTCGTCAATGCCCAGATAATGGCCGTAACGGCGGGCGATCTTGATCGCGGCTTCGTTCGCTTCAGCACCGGAGTTGCAGAAGAACGCATTGTCCATGCCGCTGAGCCGGCACAGTTCCTGGGCGAGTTCCTCCTGCTTTTCGATCCGATAGAGATTCGACGTATGGATCAGTTTGCCGGCCTGCTCCGAAACCGCCGCGAACACCGCGGGATGCGCGTGTCCCAGGTTACAGACCGCGATCCCGGAGACGGCATCCAGATAGCGTCGATCCTGTTTGTCCCAGAGCCAAGCTCCTTCGCCGCGCTCGAACATCACCGGAAGCCGCGCGTAGGTAGGCATCACCTGACTGGCCATGTTCAGATTACCTCTGAAAAGCAAAAGGCAGCCTGAAGACTGCCTCCCGAAAAAGAGCAACATGATAGCAGAAGGGGCTTGGCCAACCAATCATCGCGATCATTCGGCACGTTCCGGCCCAGCACCGGCATCATTGCCGCAGCCGTCGGCCGGTCCACCCGGCCGATCGATGCAACAGCAGCGCACCGAGAACGAGCCCGCTGCCTGCGATCACCCGAGGCGTCAGCGGCTCTTGGTCGATCCAGTGGCCCAGCATCAATGCAAAGACTGGAGAGACGAACGTGATCAGCGACAAGCCGGTCGCCGACAATTCCCGCAGCAGGTAGAAATACAGCGAGAACCCGAGCGTGGTGGCGACTACGCCGAGATAGAGGATGGCCATCAGGCTCGTCGCGGCCAGATCGACCGGCCAGATCCCGCCGGCGATGATCCACGTACCGAAATAGGCCGGCATCGCCAGCAACAGGGAGCCACCGAGCTGTATCAACGCCGGAAGGCCGGCATCGATGCGTTTGATCCAGATCGCGCTAGCACATTGCAGCAAGCTCGATACCAGCACCCCGCCGACGCCGAACACGGCGTTGGCACCGATGTCCCGGGCCGACCCGAACAGCTCGACCAATCCGGCCAGACCCGCAGCGTACGCCAGCCAATGGCGGATGCCCGATCGGCGCTCGTTCAGCCAGACCGCCGCCATCAAGGCGGTCAGCAACGGGGACAAGCCGAACACGACGGAAATCCAGCCGGAAGGAATGAACTGAGCCGACCAATAGACGGCCAGCATGGCACCGAAGATTTGCACTGCCCCGGCCAGATAGCTGCGCACGGCCTTGCGATGCATCGGCAATGCTTGGCGAGTCAACGCCAGCAACGCCGACACGCAGACGCCGCCGATGACCATCCGCGCCGTTACGCCAAATAGGAACCCCGGCCCCTGGCCACTCCATTTGATCGCAAGCGGCGTCGTACCCCAAAGGACGACGATCGTCAGGTAGGCAGAAGCGACACGCACGTGGTCTGCCCAAACCGCGGCACCCTCGCGTCGCTCGCGCGGGCCAGGTCCGGCGGTTCCGGTGACCCGGTGCTTTGGCACCGATTCAGGGGAGAAAATAGAACGCGAGCGCAAGAATCAGGTAGACGGCCAACAGTTGCACACCTTCCATCCAGTGTGACTCCCCGTCCATTGCGATCAGCACGACAATCCACACCGACAGCGCCACGGCCACCGTCTCGAACGTCGTAAACACCAGGTCCATCGGTTGGCCGATCAGATAGCCGGTGAACACCAAGGCCGGTGCGACAAACAGGGCGATCTGTATGCTGGAGCCGATCGCAATGTTGATCGCCAGATCCATTTGGTTCTTTGCCGCCATCAGCACCGCCGTGCTGTGCTCGGCGGCGTTGCCGACGATGGCGACCAGAATCACGCCGATGAACACATCCGTCATGCCGAGCGCGTGCGCGGTGTGTTCCACCGCACCCACCAGAAACTCGCTCATGACAGCCACCACCGCGGTGGCGATCAGCAACACTGCGGCGGACTTTTGCCGGGTCCAGCTTTCGACCCCCAACGCCTCGTCGATTTCCCGAGAGGATTCGCAAACATACAGGTGCTTGTGTGTCCGAAGCGTGAAAACCAGGCTGAGTACGTAGGTGATGAACAGCACCAGTGAAATTTCCAGGCTCAGTTCCTTCTCGTGGGGGTCGGGGTGACCCGAGACCACCATATGGAAGATCGTCGGCACGACGAGTCCGACCGTACTCAGCGCCAGCAGCGTGACACCGAGTCCGGCTGCGGTGCGGTTGAAGTACTGCGTCTGATGCTTCAACCCGCCGACGACCACACTGGCGCCGAGCACCAGCAGTGCGTTGCCAATGATCGACCCGGTGATCGACGCCTTGACCACATCGATCAGGCCGGCCTGCAGTGCCATCAAGCCGATGATCAGTTCTGCCGCGTTGCCGAAGGTGGCGTTCAGCAGCCCGCCCCAGCCGGCACCGACGTGTTCCGCCAGATGTTCGGTCGCCTTGCCCATCAGGCCCGCCAGCGGAATGATCGCCAACCCCGACGTCGCGAATATCCACTGGGGGTCGGCGTGCATGACTCGCAGGATCGTCGCGATGGGGACGAAAATCAGGAGCGCCGTCATGGGCTCCACTTTGAATGTTCCGACTTGCATGCCCCGTACTCGCAGACTGAAGACTCCGGAAGATCGCTTGAGGCGCGGAAGCCTAGCACAAAGCATCGCGCAACGACGATACTCACTGTGCCGGAAGGGGGGAGCTCCGACACCGGCGGTGACGGCCCTGCCGCGAGACCGCCCGGCCTGGCACGCTCGTGCCGGCCGCGGCGCTCCCGCTTCAGTTCACGACGCGTAGGCCGAATTGATGTGACTGATTTTGGCGGTCTGCGTCATCCGGTAGAACTTGCGCAGTTCCGACATCATTTCGGAGTTGCGGTTTCGCTTCAGAAACTGGTTTTCCAACTGGAAACAAAACCGTCCGGCATAGTGGCTGGCATCCCGATAGCGCGACCGTTCCTCGTGTTCGAGCTCCTCGTCGAAACTGGGCGAGTCGAACAGGCAACGCCAGACCTGCGCCGGATGGACATCGCGTCGTTGCTGCGCAAACAAGGAGTTCGCCAGCACGTATTTGTCCACCTCGGCCTGCATCTCCAGTTCCAGCAGTGTCACTCCGCGGTCAAAGCCGGCATTCCAACTGACATACAGAAAATGGCTCACACCCTCGAGCGCCAGCAGGAAGTCCTCGAGGTTGTCGCCATGCAGCGCATCGAACGGACAGTCCTCCGCCAGCCGGTCCAGTATCGCGGCCTCGAGATAAAGGGACAAATGTACCTCGTCACCATGGTGTGCCAGCAGCAATTTCTCGCGGTTCTGGCGCGGATTGGCACTGGCGTCCAAGCGCCGAGCAAGCTCCGGGTCAGTGATGACGAAATCCTCGACCGCATAATCCACCGAGATGTTGTACAAACCTTCCAGTATCCGTTGCACGACATTGAGTTTCATCGTGCCCCCCTCAGTTCTGCAGTCGGCTGATCGGACTCTGGATCGGCTCGATGCCGAGCTTACGCAGCCGGCCTGCGGCCCGGCGACTGCCGGTCCGCAGCCAGATTTCATACAACCGCATCACATCGGTCTGTGAACTCAGGCCCGACTGCTCACTGACCTCCGAGAGTACATCGACAAAGCGCGGAAACTTGTCCGACAACTCACCGAAAATTCCGCAGAACACACGCCCGCGCAACGTCCCGCGAACGATGTCGCTGAGATGTGCGTAAGCGCTGCCGCCCATGGCCATGTAGTAATCGACATCGACCACCTTGCGATTCAAGCTCGATGAAAACAGGCCCGAGATCAGCAGCGCGACATCACCAAGCCGCTTCAGGGCTGCATGCCGCTCCTCCAGGGTCGAAGCATCCACGGCCTCGGCATAAATCAGCGCCAGCGGTTTGAGATCGATGCCTTCCTCCGTTTGGGAAAAGAGATTCTCCGCATGGGTGTAGTAGGCCAGAAGATTGACCACGTAATAGACAGTATCTTCCCCCGCCTCGACTTTCTGGTTCGACAAGGCCGAATGAATCGACTCCCTGAAGTGTTCCCTGACGTTGACGTCGGTAACCAAAGCTCCACCAGCACGATTGGATGCAATCACTACAGCCTCCTGTGGGTTTCATTCAGGAAAACCGTCCTGGCGCAGCGCCTTCTAGGCCGGCCCGTCTTGAGCCTCGGTTTCGAGTATAACATTCGCGATTTCGCAGGAAAGACCGGCCACGTCTTCGGTCACCGTAAACGCTGTCTTGCCCACGCGCCTATCTACTTCCTTTCAAGGTTTTGATATTCTTCACTCGTTAACCATTCCACCCGCCAGTTCCCGGTGCCTTCTGGAACCAGCGCGGACTTCAGCCAGGGCAACAAGTCCTTCACTTCCTCGTCCAGCTGCCACGGCGGATTGATCAGGATCATCCCGCTGCCTTTCAACTGATTCGTCTCGTCATCAGGCCGGACACAGAGTTCCACCAGCAGGATCTTCGGAATACCGGTGCCCTTGAACTTGCGATAGAGCCGCTCGGTGACGGCCCGCTGCTGGATGGGGTGCCAGATCGCAAACATTCCGGTCGGCCACTTCGCCCGCGCCGCAATCAGCGCGTTGAACATTCGAAGCCGTTCGTCCCTGACCTCGTAGGCGGGATCGCATAGCACCAGCCCCCGACGCTCGGCTGGCGGCAGCAGCGCCTTCAACGCCGAATAACCGTCCTGGTGGTATACGATCACTTGACGGTCACCGGCGAAGCGCCGTCGAAGTGCGACGATCTCGGTGCTGTGGAGCTCGCACAGCACCATCCGGTCGTGTTGCCGTAGCAAGCGGCGAGCGATCAACGGCGAACCGGGGTACCGGCGCAATTCGCCGCCCTGATTCGAAGCGCGAACCGCGGCAAGGTAGTCGTTCAAGTACTCGGGAACATCGCTTTGTTTCCAGACGCGGGCGATGCCGGAACGGAACTCCGCGTTTTTCAATGCACGCTTGTCGCGGAGGTCGTAGCAACCGGCCCCGGCGTGGGTCTCGAGATAGCAGAACGGCTTTTCCTTGCTGCGCAGTGCCGCCAGCATCCGGCTGAGCACCGCATGTTTGAGCACATCGGCAAAGTTTCCGGCGTGAAAACCATGGCGGTAACTCAGCATGGCATGTGGAACGGCTTGACTGGGTTGGGGAGAATGTTCAGTGCCCGGTTCCTGCCGGCGTCGCGGAGCCGACGTCTGCCGTGGCCACGCCCGCGAGATACGGCTGGCTGGACCGCCAACTGTCCGCGAGCAGGCCCAGTTGCTCATCGCACGGCCGCCCTGCCGCCAGTGACGATTCGATCTGTTGCGCCAACCGGCACAACTCGACACCGCCCAGATTGGCGGCGCTGCCGCGGAACTTGTGCAGCAATCGCTGCAACGTACCGAAATCGCCCTGAGCGCGCAGGCGGCACAACTCGTCGGACAGATTTCGGAACTCTTCGCCGAACAGTGCCAGAACGTTGTCGAGTAATGCCCGATCACCGCCGAACCGCTGCAAGGTACTCACCAGATCGAAGCCCTGGATTTCCGGCAGATTCGAGTGGCCGGCTGGACATGTTCCAGCCGCCGCGATGCCGGGCAGTCGAGGTCCTTCCTGCTGCGGCAAGGGCCTGCAATGCCGCTGAATCAGCCGGATGATCTCGGGGGCGCCGAACGGCTTCCCGAGAAAATCGTTCATGCCGCAATCGAGACAGCACTGCCGTTCCGATGGCATCACCCCAGCGCTCATCGCGACGATCGGAATGTCCATCAGCAGTTGTTCCCGAATCCAGCGAGTCGCCGTCAGACCGTCCATCACCGGCATCTGCACATCCATCAGCACCAGATCGTAAGGGCTCGCGCCGCTCTTGGCCAAACGTTCCACGGCCTGACGGCCGTGCTCCGCCACATCGACCGTCGCTCCCGCATGCTGCAGGATTCGCCGGGCCACCAATTGATTCACCGAGTTATCCTCCACCAACAGCAGATGTCGGCCGACCAAGGGTCGATCGGTGACGGTTCCGCCACGGCTGCCTTGTCGGTCTTCGAGCGATCGGGATCTTCGCCGAAGAGTCTCCGTCACGCGCTGCAACAGTGCCTGGCAGGTCACCGGCTTCATCAGGATGCCGTCGATGGAGTCCGCGGCATCCCGCTTTACCGCCTCGTCGCAGGCGTGGGCCGTGACCAACAGCACGATCGGAGCGGGCCCCGCACCCTGTTGAAGCCGGATCGCGCGGCTCGTCTGGATACCGTCCAACCCCGGCATTTTCCAGTCGAGCAACACTACATCATACGGGTTTCCTTCCTGCTGCCGCCGACGGAACAAGGCGACCGCTTCCTCGCCGGAACCGGCCATGTCCACCCACCAGTTCAGGTGCTCCACCGCACGCCGGATGAAGATGCGGGCAGTCGGGTGGTCATCGGCCACCAGGACGGAGATCCCGCTTGCCGCGCCGTCCAGAGACTCCGACTGCTGGTCGGCCTGCGCGAAGGCCAACGGTACCGAGAACCAAAATTCACTGCCCGCTCCGGGTTGACTTTGCACGTCGATCGTTCCGCCCATCAATTCGACCAACCGCTTACTGATCGTCAGGCCCAGACCGGTGCCGCCGAACCGACGGGTCGTCGAGGCGTCGGCCTGGGTGAAGGGCACAAACAATCGTCTCTGTTGCTCCCGGCTCATTCCGATCCCGGTGTCCCGGACGCTGAAGCGGCACCAGACGGTCGATTCATCTTGACGCAGCCGTTCGACCCAGACCGTCACCTCGCCCTGCTCGGTGAACTTCACCGCGTTGCCGGCCAGATTGATCAGCACCTGCCGTAACCTCAACATGTCACCGACGAGGTGCTGCGGAACGTCATCGGCCATGCCGATCAGGATCTCGACCGGCTTGTCCCCGACACTAACCGAAAGCACCGCCGCCAATTCGCCGAGCAACTCGCGGAGCACAAACGGCGCCACCGACACTTCGATCCTGCCGGCTTCGATCTTGGAAAAATACAGAATATCGTTCAACACGCCCAGCAGCGATCGTCTGGCCGCCCCGATTCTATCGAGATAATCGGATTGTTCGGAATCCAGTGCTGTCTGGCGCAGCAGATGGGTTATGCCCATCACCGCATTCAGCGGCGTTCGAATCTCGTGGCTCATATTGGCGACGAACTCGCTTTTCGCCCGGCTCGAGGCCTCGGCTCGATCGCGCGCCTCGGCCAGTGCATTTTCGGTCTCCTTGAGTGCGGTACGATCCTGCAGTACTCCGATGACGCGCAGCGGGCTGCCGTTCGCGCCGCGGTGAATACGCGCGTGGGTTTCGAGATAGCGGATGCGTTCGCCCGGCAGCACGATTCGGTACGTGAGGGAATAAGATACCGCCTCGCCGTGCAGCGCCCGGTCCAGGGTCTGTTCAAAAGCCTCGCGGTCGGCCGGGTGTATCCGTGCCTGGAGCGAGTCGCTGTAACGTGCGTATTCCACGACGGACGGCAGATCCCACTCACAAAGGGCATTGATCCTGGGCGTGATCCGAATTTGGGCGCCGTCCAGATCCCAATCCCAGACCCCGAACTCGGCGGCCTCGGTCGCCAGTTGCAGACGGTCCCGCATCTCGCGCAACTCGTTTTCCGACCTTTTTCGCTCGGTGATGTCCTGGACGATTCCGGTCAACCGTGCCGACTGACCTTGGTCATCCACCGTCACCGTTCCGTAGCCGTAGACCCAGCGCTCTTCCGCATCGCAGTCGCGGAGAATGCGGTAGTCCAGCGAGAACGCGTGCCGCTGCTGCAAACAACCCTGCAGATGCTCCCGGTAGCGCTCCCGGTCGTCGGGGTGCAGCCGCTGCTGCAGCCGAGCCAGGTCATGAGGACCATCCGAGACGAAGCCGAAGATGCGATCGAATTCAGGGGAACAGTCGTAGGTTCGGGCAATCAGGTCCGCCTCGTAGTAGCCCACCTTGGCGACCCGCTGTGCGAAATCCAGCTTTTGATTCGCACGTGCCAATTGCTCCGAGAGGGCCCGCAGCGCGGCCGATTCGGACCGAAGACACTCGTTCGCCCGTTGCAGTTCGTGCTGGGCGCGATCGAGCCGCCGCATCAGCAAGACCAGCAGGAAAACCACGACCGGGCCGAGCGCCAATGCCACCAAGCCACCGATCAACTGATCCAGGGGCAGGATGACACCCTTCAACAGCAGGTCGAGCAGAGTCACCAGCAGCACCGCCGCGACGACAATCAGCGCACCGGCCAGGAAGGTAAACGCGGGTGTGCCGATTTTGCGGATCAGCGACAACACAGACAGGCTCCGGAAGTTGGCGGCATCACCCCAAGTGTAACGAATCCGTCCGTGACACCCCCCATCAACCGTCCGTAGGTCCATCCCATGATCTCACGACCAGCCGGTAAATTGGGGTCGGGTAGCGCCATTCTTCCTGAAGGGCGCCGAAGATCAACCAGGGCGCTAACGGAATGGAGCCCGTGGGGATCGTCAGTGACCTCCCGACTACTGGATCACCCACACACCTAAAGTCCGAGATTTATGGGGAAATTCCGCGGACGTCCCGCCGGAAATCGGCCTCCCGGCAGCAAACCCGAGCGCAGTAAAAAGCCCCTGATCCGCTTGCCATCGCCCTAACGGCGCTGACAGGAGATCAGGGGCTGGAAGAAGTGGAGGCCGGTCAGCGCCGGTCGCCACCAAGCCGGGCGGACATTCCGGAGCCGCGGCCCCGGGACCGCCTGACCGGCATCACATCATGTCATCCATACCGGCGCCGCCCGGCATCGGCTTTTCCTTCTTCGGCAGTTCCGCGACCATCGCTTCAGTGGTCAGCATCAGGCCGGCGACGGAAGCCGCATTCTGCAGAGCCGAACGGGTGACTTTGGTCGGGTCCAGAATACCCATCTGGATCATGTCACCGTACTCGCCGGTCGCCGCGTTGTAGCCGAAAGTGCCTTCGCCTTCCTGTACCCGGGCCAGTACCACCGACGGCTCGTCACCGGCATTGGCAACGATCTGCCGCAGCGGCTCTTCGACCGAACGGCGCAGGATCGCGACGCCGACGGTTTGGTCATGGTTCTTGCCCTGCAGGTCTCTCAATACCTTCTGCGCACGGATGAACGCGACGCCGCCGCCGGCGACGATACCTTCCTCCACCGCAGCGCGGGTTGCATGCAGTGCGTCTTCAACGCGCGCCTTCTTTTCCTTCATCTCGACTTCGGTGGCCGCGCCAACCTTGATCACCGCGACACCGCCGGCCAGCTTCGCAACGCGCTCCTGCAGCTTCTCGCGGTCATAATCGCTGGTGGTCTCCTCGATCTGCGCACGAATCTGCTCGACCCGGGCCTTGATCTGAGAAACTTCACCGGCACCATCGACGATAGTAGTGTTTTCCTTGTTGATCTGCACCTTCTTTGCGCTGCCGAGATCGGCCAGTTCGACCTTCTCGAGGCTGAGGCCCAGTTCCTCGGAAATCACGCGGCCGCCGGTCAGTACCGCGATGTCTTCCAGCATGGCCTTGCGGCGATCACCGAAGCCCGGTGCCTTGACCGCGCAGACCTTGATGATGCCGCGCATGTTGTTGACGACCAGTGTGGCCAACGCCTCGCCTTCGACGTCCTCTGCGACGATCAGCAGCGAACGGCCGGCCTTGGCGACCTTTTCCAGCAGCGGCAGCAGATCACGGATGTTCGAAACCTTCTTGTCGTGCAGCAGGATATAGGGATCTTCCAGCTCGGCGCTCATGGTTTCCTGCTGGTTGATGAAGTACGGCGACAAATAGCCGCGATCGAACTGCATGCCCTCGACCACTTCCAGCTCATTGTCGAGACCGGAGCCTTCTTCGACGGTGATGACGCCCTCCTTACCAACCTTGTCCATCGCGTCGGCGATGATCTTGCCGATGGAATCGTCGGAATTGGCGGAAATGGTACCGACCTGGGCGATCGCCTTGCTGTCGGTGCACGGCTTGGACAGCTTCTTGAGTTCTTCGACGACGGCGCCGACCGCCTGATCGATTCCTCGCTTGATGTCCATCGGATTGGCGCCTGCAGCCACCGACTTCAAACCCTCACGCACGATGGCCTGGGCCAGTACGGTTGCGGTCGTGGTGCCGTCACCGGCGACGTCCGAGGTCTTGGAGGCGACTTCCTTGACCATTTGCGCCCCCATGTTCTCGAACTTGTCCTTCAGCTCGATTTCTTTCGCGACCGACACACCGTCCTTCGTGACGACCGGTGCGCCGAAGCTCTTCTCGAGCACGACGTTGCGGCCCTTCGGACCCAGCGTCTGCTTGACTGCGTCAGCCAAGATGTTCACACCGGCCAGCATGCGCTGACGGGCATCATCGGAAAAGCGGACTTCTTTCGCTGCCATCAGTAATTCCTCTCTATGAACTTGGGTGAAACGATTAACCTTCGAGCACGCCCATGATGTCGTCTTCACGCAACATCAGGTACTCAATGCCGTCGATCTTCACCTCGGTGCCGGAGTACTTGCCGAACAGCACCTTGTCACCAACTTTCACGTCGAGTGCTCGGACCTGGCCGTTGTCCAACAATTTGCCGTGGCCGACGGCAATCACTTCGCCCCGAATCGGCTTCTCTTTGGCCGTATCCGGAATCACAATGCCGCCCGGCGAGGTCTTCTCCTCTTCCACGCGCTTAACCACGATACGGTCGTGCAAAGGACGAATTTTCATGATGAATCAATCTCCTGATGATCTACTTTAGCTTGAGTGAAAGCTTTCGTTAGCACTCACTAGCGGGTGCTGCTAACAATATAAGCATCTGCGTCATTTTTTCAAGCCCCTCGGTACAACTTGGGATCCACTTGACAATCAAACGATCGATTAAGAAAATTTGATTCAATCGCTTGATTGATATCGGTACCAACGACTGCTAGAGATATGCCAGTGCCGCGTGAAACCACCCCGCCGAGTCTCAGCGCTCGTGGCCGCTTGGTTCGGTCCGCTTTGCGCCTGTTTGCCGAGAAGGGCTATGAGGGAGCCACGACCCGCGAGATTTGCGAATCGGCACGAGCCAACATTTCCGCCATCCGCTACTACTTCGGCGACAAGGCCGGTCTGTATCGGGCGGCATTCACCGAGCCGATGGGAGACACCGCGTGTGGTGCCAACTCGGGTGCCTACGCGGAGCTGCCCATGCCTGAGGCGCTGAGGCGGCTGTTCCGCGACTTCCTCGAACCTCTGAAACGGGGCGAGGAGACTCGGCTCGTCATGAAACTCCATTTCCGGGAAATGATCGAACCGACGGGTGTCTGGCAGGAGTCGATCGACGCCGAGATCAAACCGCAGCACGAAGCCTTGGTAGCCATGCTGACACGTCGCTTGGGGCTGTCGGATGTCGACCTCGACGTGCATCGGCTGGCGTTTTCGATCATCGGGATGGCTGTGCATTTCTATGTGGGGCTCGACGTCGTGTCCAACGTCGCTCCGGACATGCTTGGATCCGTGCAGGCCGTCGACGAGTTGGCCGAACGCCTGGCGGACTATGCGGGGTCCATGGTGGAAGGCGAGGTGCGCCGTCGCGCCAGACAGAACGATCGTGACCCGCACTGAATTCCGCTTGCCCCAACTGACGATCTTGTTGCCGCTGCTGTCGGCCTGCAGCGGTGGCCTGATTGCGACCGTCGGTCCGGACTACGAACTCCCGGAGATCCCGGCCGCAAAGCGATGGGAGGCGGCTCAACCCGAGATTGCGACTCCGCACCGAGGTAACCCGGCGGAATTGAAGCGTTGGTGGGACCGTTTCGACGACCCGGTACTGAGCCGATTTCTAGCGGCCGCGCAGAAGGAGAGCGCGTCGGTGGCCGAGGCTCGCTCCCGCATCGAGCAGGCGCGCGCGGGTATGGTCGGTGCCATCGGTTCGGGCTTGCCCAGCCTCGACGGGGCGGTCGATGCCAACTGGGCCGAGGTAACGTTCGGCACGCCCCCGTTCCCGTGGACTCGCTACCAGTTCGGCCTGCAGTCGAACTGGGAGGTCGATTTGTTCGGCGGTGTTGCGCGGCAGCGGGAAGCGGCCCAGCGGCAATTGGACGCACGTCAGGCCGCTTGGCACGACGCCCGAGTTGCGGTGGCCGTCGAGGTGGCCAACGCCTACCTGAACTACCGACAGTGCGAAGTCCTGGCGAGGATTGCAGAAGCCGACGCCGCCTCGCGGACGGAGACGGCGCGCCTGACGGACATCGCCGGCAAGGCCGGGTTTCGCGCGCCGGCCGACGTCGCGCTGGCGGACGCCAGTGCCGCGGACGGTCAGGAGATCGTCATGCGCCAGACGGGGCAGTGCGACCGAGCCGTCAAAGGTTTGGTCGCGCTGACCGGACTCAGCGAAGCCGAAGTGCGCCACCGGTTGACCGGCACTCCAGACCGCGTGGCGAGGCTCCCGCCCGCCCCGCCGTTCCGACTCACCGGCCTGCCGGCCAAAGTCCTGATGCAGCGTCCGGACGTGGCGGCAGCGGAACGGGAGGTGGCCGAGGCCAGCGCCAACGTCGGCGTCGAGGAGGCCAAACGATTTCCGAAGCTGAGCCTGTCCGGAAACATCACACCGCAGATCCAGAGCGTCAACGGGGCGGATCTCTTTCTGGCCAATACCTGGGCCGTCGGTCCGACACTGAACCTGCCGATCTTCGATGCCGGCAAGCGTGCCGCCGACGTCGAGGCGGCACGCGCGCGGTACGATGCAGCCGTCTCGAAATTCAAAGCGACCGTGCGCACCGCCGTCAAGGAGGTCGAGGAAGCGCTGGTGCGCCTGAAGAATGCCGAGGAGCGATTGCCGAAAGCCACCGCGGCGGCCGACGGCTACCGCGCCAACTTCCGGGCGATGCGTCAGCTGTATCAGGCCGGCTTCGGCAGCCTGATCGATGCCGAGGCTTCACGTCGGCAGGCGCTGGCGGCCGAACGCAGCGTTGCCGAACTCAGGCAGGAATCAGCCTCCGCGTGGATAGCGCTGTATCGTGCGGCGGGCGGTAGCTGGGATGACGCCGGCGAAGCAAACCCCGGCAACGATATCCGGCTGCCAACCGGTGTCGGCGATTCTGCGTTCCGCGATTTGTTCATAGTCAATCCATGAAACGACAGTCGATCTTCCTGATAGTCTCGATCGGCATGCTGCTCGTGACGGTGGGAATCACCGTCGGCCGCGGCAACCCTCCCGCGGCGCCGGCGGCGGTCGGCGACACACGTCCGGCACTCAGCGTGGCGGTGGTGACGCCGGTGTCGCGCGACCTGCCGCTGAACCTGACTGCCAACGGATCGATAGCCGCCTGGCAAGAGGCGGTCATCGGCGCGGAAGTGGGTGGGCTGCGGCTGGCGGCGATCAATGCCCAGGTCGGCGACACGGTGCGCAAGGGCCAGGTACTGGCGGTGTTCGACGACGAGAAAGTGGTCGCGGATGTCGCTCAGGTGCGCGCGGCACTGGCCGAGGCGGAAGCGAATCTGGCGGAAGCGCGGCTGAATGCCGAGCGCGTCGATCAGGTCATGGATTCGGGCGCCTTGAGTGCTCAGCAGGTAGGGCAATACCGGACCAGCGCGAAGACGGCCGAGGCGCGGATGCGCTCGGTCAAAGCGCAACTCGACCAGCAACTGTTGCGTATGTCGCACGTCAAGGTCCTGGCCACCGACGACGGCGTTATCTCCAGTCGCAGCGCGACGCTGGGCGCAGTGGCCGCCGAGGGACAGGAACTGTTCCGACTGATTCGCCAGAACCGGCTCGAATGGCGGGCCGAGGTCACCGCGAGCGAATTGCTCCAACTGAAACCAGGCGTAGCTGCAACGGTAGAAGTACCCGGCGCCGCGAAAGTTGCGGGCCGCGTACGCATGGTCGGGCCTACGCTCGACGATCAGAGCCGCAATGGCCTCGTCTACGTCGATCTTCCCGATGCCGGCAGGGTCGGGCTGCGGCCCGGCATGTTCGCTCACGGGGAATTCCAGCTCGGCGCCCAGACGGCGCTGACGCTGCCGCAAACCGCGCTGTCGCTGCGCGATGGTTTCACGTATGCGTTCGTGCTGCACGACGACAACGAAGGCAAGGCGCGCGTCAGTCAGGTCAAGGTCCGGCTCGGCCGTCGTTCCGGCGACCGCATCGAGATCGTCTCCGGCTTGGCACCCGACGATCGCGTCGTTGCGAGCGGCGTGTCTTTCCTCGCCGATGGCGACATCGTCAGGGTGGTGCCATGAGCATCGCGGGTCATCGTACGGTGACCGGACCGACGGAAAACTCGCTCGTCACGGTACCCGGACCACACGCATGAACATTTCGTCCGCGTCCATCCGCAACCCGATTCCGGCGGTCATGCTGTTCGTGCTGTTGACCTTCGGCGGTCTGGCAAGTTTCATCGCGATGAAGGTGCAGAACTTCCCGGACCTGGATTTTCCGACCGTCACGGTCAGCGCCAGCTTGCCCGGTGCGTCGCCGCCACAGATGGAAACGGAGGTCGCACGCAAGCTGGAGAACGCGGTCTCTACGCTGCAGGGACTCAAGCACGTCACGACCAAAACCCAGGACGGCAGCGTGACGATGACGATCGAATTCCGCCTCGAGAAGCCGCTGGAGGAGGCCTTGGACGATACCCGCTCCGCCGTCTCCAAGGTGCGCGCGGACCTGCCGGGAGACTTGCGGGATCCGATCGTCACGAAACTCGATCTGGCGCAGTCGCCGATCCAGGCCTTCGCGGTCGCGTCCAGCCGTCGTGACGAGGAGGCGTTGTCCTGGTTCGTCGATGATACCGTGACCAAGCGATTGCTCGCGGTCCGGGGTGTGGGTGCGGTCAACCGGGTCGGCGGCGTGACGCGCGAGATCACGGTCGCTCTCGATCCGATCAAGCTGCAATCGCTCGGTGCGACGGCGGCCGACATCTCCCGCCAGCTGCGGCAGGTGCAGCGCGAGAGCGCTGGGGGACGCATGGATCTCGGCAGCGGCGAGCAGCCGGTCCGCACGCTGGGCAACGTGGCCTCGGCCGACGAATTGCGGAACATGGAGATCGCGCTGTCCGACGGTCGGCGTGTACGGCTGGACCGGCTCGCAACGATTACCGATACGGTGGCCGAGCCGCGGGCACTGGCGCTGCTGGACGGCAAGCCCGTCGTCGGTTTCGAAGTGACACGCAGCCGCGGCGCGAGCGAGGTCGAGGTCGGCTCCGGCGTCCAGCGCGCGCTGGAGGGCTTGCGCGTGGCCAATCCGGATCTGGAATTCACCGAGGCCTTCAACTTCGTGGCGCCCGTCGAAGAAGAGTTTCAAGGCTCGATGACGCTGCTGTACGAGGGAGCCTTGCTGGCCGTCCTCGTCGTCTGGCTGTTCCTGCGCGATTGGCGCGCCACCCTCATTTCGGCCGTGGCGCTGCCGCTGTCGGCGATCCCCACCTTCATCGGCATGTATCTGTTCGGATTCACGTTGAATGTCGTGTCGCTGCTGGCCTTGTCGCTGGTAGTCGGCATTCTGGTCGACGATGCGATCGTCGAGGTGGAAAACATCGTCCGTCACCTGCGCATGGGCAAGTCTCCTTACCAGGCGGCCATGGAGGCCGCGGACGAGATCGGGCTCGCGGTCGTCGCGACGACTTTCGCGCTGATTGCGGTGTTCCTGCCGACGGCATTCATGAGCGGCGTCGTCGGACGTTTCTTCAAGCAGTTCGGGTGGACGGCGGCGCTGGCGGTATTCGCGTCGCTGGTCGTCGCACGGATGCTGACTCCGATGATGTGCGCCTATCTGTTGAAGGATACCGGCCACCAGGACCGTACAGACGGCTGGGTGATGCGCACCTACCTGAAAGCCGCCCGCTGGGGTCTGCGCCATCGGTTGATGACGATTATCGGCGCGCTGGCCTTTTTCATCGGCTCGCTGATGCTGATTCCGCTGTTGCCGACCGGTTTCATTCCGCCGGATGACAACCCACAGACCCAGGTCTTCGTCGAACTGCCGCCCGGCGCGACGTTGGCGCAGACGCGTGAATCCGCCGAGCAGGCGCGGATCTTGGTGGCCGACATCCCCTACGTGCGCAGCGTGTACACAACGATCGGCGCCGGCAGCGCGGGCAGTGATCCGATGGCGATGCAGTCGGGCGGCGAGGTCCGCAAGGCGACGCTGACCATCACGCTGGCGCCGCGCAACGAGCGGCCGGTCCGCAAGCAAATCATCGAGCGGGATATTCGCGAAACTCTGCAGCGTCTCCCCGGCGTCAGGACCAAGGTCGGTCTCGGCGGGTCCGGCGAGAAATACGTACTGGTGCTCAGTGGCGACGATCCGGCCGCACTGGCCGCCGCTGCGCGTGCCGTCGAAAAGGACCTGCGGACGATCCCGGGGCTCGGCAGCATCGCCTCCAGCGCCGCCTTGGTCAGGCCGGAGATTGCCGTACGGCCCGATTTCGCCCACGCGGCCGATCTCGGCGTCACTTCGACGGCGATCGCCGAAACGCTGCGGATTGCCACGGTCGGTGACTACGACTGGTCGCTGCCGAAGCTGAGCCTCGCGCAGCGGCAAGTTCCCGTCGTCGTCAGACTGGAAGCCGGTGGGCGCAAGGATCTGGCATTGCTGGAACGCCTGGCGGTACCGTCGAGCAAGTCGGGAGTGGGCCCTGTCATGGTCGGGCAGGTGGCCAAGCTGGAACTATCCAGCGGCCCCGCGGTGATCGACCGCTACGACCGCTCGCGCAACATCAATTTCGAAATCGAACTGTCCGGCACGCCGCTCGGTGAAGTCACGGCTGCTGTCGAGAAGCTGCCGAGCA
Source organism: uncultured Methylococcaceae bacterium (assembly GCA_964644665.1). Taxonomy (GTDB): domain Bacteria; phylum Pseudomonadota; class Gammaproteobacteria; order Methylococcales; family Methylococcaceae; genus Methylotetracoccus. The sequence continues at coordinate 32,778 of CAZXXC010000003.1, read as the reverse complement.
TGCAGGCCCTCCCGCCGGGCGTGAAACAGATCAGCATCGGCGACGCTGAAATGATGACCGAGTTGTTCGGCAGCTTCGGACTCGCGATGCTGACCGGCGCGCTGTGCATCTACATCGTGCTGGTGCTGTTGTTCAAGGACTTCATCCAGCCGGTCACGATTCTGGTCGCGCTGCCCTTGTCCTTCGGCGGCGGCTTCGTCGCGCTGCTGATCGCCGGCAAGGCTTTCTCGATGCCTTCGCTGATCGGGCTGGTGATGCTGATGGGCATTGCGGTCAAGAACTCGATCCTGCTCGTCGAGTATGCAATCGTCGCGCGCCGCGAACACGGCATGCGTCGCTTCGATGCATTGCTGGACGCCTGCCACAAGCGCGCCCGGCCAGTGATCATGACGACGATTGCGATGGGTGCCGGCATGCTGCCGATCGCGATCGGTACCGGTGCAGCGGATCCTTCGTTCCGCAGCCCGATGGCGACGGCCGTGATCGGGGGCCTGGTGACTTCCACGCTGCTGAGCCTGTTGGTGATTCCTGCTGCTTTCACCTACCTGGATGACCTGAAGTACTGGATGGCGCGTTTGTGGCAGAGGAACACATTGGATTCCTGTGGCCACGGCGGCGCGGCAGCGCCATCCGCGACCCCACGCCCGTCGTTCCCGTCATCGGCCCATCCTCCGAACACCTGAGCCGCTCGGCGGCCGATACCGCGGTTACCCGCCCCTCGAAATTCCGCGCGATCAGGCTGACGCAAGATCGTCTGCATCGATCCGAATGCCGGCGATCGAGAAACCGGCATCTTCAAGTGTCGAGCGATGCGCCGTTGGAACGGATTACATCGGAATAGAACTTGGCACTGTCCTTCAAGACGCGTCGCTGTGAGCCAAAATCGACGCCGACGATCCCGAAGCGTTTCGCGTAGCCGTACGTCCATTCAAAATTGTCCAGCAACGACCAGACGAAGTAGCCGCGAAGAGCAACGCCTGCCGCGATGGCGCTGCGTGCGGCCTGCAAGTGTCGCCGCAGGTAATCGACCCGTCGCGCATCCGGAATCTGGTCACGCACGCTGGTCGGATCGTCGAACGCTGCACCATTCTCGGTGACGTACAGCGGTATCTCGCCATAGCGCCGCCGGACCCAGCGCAACACCGAATCGAGACCCTGTGGGAACACCTCCCAATCCATCGCGGTGTATTCTGCGGTTTCCGGCCGGACCCTCGACACGCCGCACAGATCGCCGTGCGGATCGTCCCGAACCACTGCGCGGCTGTAATAGTTGATGCCCAGAAAATCGATCGGCTCCGAAATCAGCTTCAACTCCACATCGGGAAATTTCGGCCAGGAACGGCCGAAGATTTCGGTCATCTCGTCGGGGTACCCGCCCAACAAGACCGGATCGAGAAACTGTCGGTTGATATACGCGTGGGCCCGCTCCATCGCGGCCAGATCGGCGGGATCGCTGGTTGCGGCGTGTTTCGGCTCCAGGTTCACCACCAGTCCGATCCTTCCGCTGCCATGTGCCCGAAACGCCTGCACCGCCAGCGCATGCGCCCGCAACAGGTTGTGGGACACCCGGGGCAATGTATCGGGCGAGCAGAGGCCCGGCGGATGAGAACCCTCGACATAACCGGCATGGGCCACGACCCAGGGCTCGTTCAGCGTGACCCAGTAGGGCACCTGGCCCCTCAATCGTTCGAACAGTGCCGATGCGTAATCGGCGAACCAGTAGGCGCAGTCTGGCTCGGCCCAACCGCCACGTGCCTGTAGCGCAACGGGCAGATCCCAGTGGAACAACGTGACGAACGGCTGGATGCCCTTCTGTAGCAACCGCTCCGTCAGTCGTTGATAAAACGCGAGGCCATTCGGGTTCAGCCACCCACGTCCCTCCGGCAGAACACGACTCCAGGAAATGCTGAATCGATAAGCCTTGAGGCCGATTTCCGCCATCAAATCGACGTCCCGCGCATAGCGCCGATAATGGTCACACGCCACATCCCCGGTATCCCCGTGTGCGATTCGGCCCGGTTCCTGACAGAACTGGTGCCAGTTGCTCGGCCCCGCGCCGTCCGCCAGCGGCGAACCTTCGATCTGATAGGCGGATGTCGCCGCACCCCAGAGGAAATCGGAGGGGAAGGATCCGGATTCAACCATGAATGTCTCTCAACGCAAGGAATGGCGGACGAGTGTCCGAATGCTTTGCAATCTGCGGCGGCACGACCGGCAATCAGCGGACCCGGGCGAAGCAGCCGCGCTAAGGTAGCCTGATCGCCGGCATCACGCAAATCCGGACACCGCCTTCCAGCACCGACAACGTCATGCGACCGAATTCGGTGAATACCGCCGCGTCGGGCATCCCGTCGCAAGTTGCGATCCGCGGGCAGAACGGGCGGCGGAGGCCGGAGCAAATCATCTAAGCTTCAACTGTGGGCTGGGGTCGGCTCGATACGGTCACCGGCATTGGATTCCCTCGGCAGCGGGATGTTATGGCTTCCATCATTCAGCGAATTCGCAAGGCCGCCACTCGCAGCATCAGCACCAAATACGCACTGCTGTTCGCCTTGCTGGTCAATGTCACCGTGACGATCATCCTGGTGTCGGCCGGGATGATCACTTTCGGTCAATCCGAAGCGGTCCGCTACCAGGTTCAGGAAGCCGTCGCGAATTCGCAAAGCCTGACCGATGAGCGGGAGCTGCGTCGCACCGGCGCCTTTCTCAGCCACCGCCTGCGCGCGCCGCTCGCGCGTCAGAACTTCGCCCAACTCAGGGAACAGATCGAAGAAGTCGGCGCCTGGCTGCCGGTCGGCGACTTCGTCATCACGGATCCGGAGGGCCGCATCCTCACCGATGGAACGGTCGACAACAAAAGGCGAATGCAGAAAATCGCGCTCCCTCCGGAACTGAAGGCCCGCAAGACCGCGACGATCGTGGGAGCCAATGGAAAGGAGTTGCAATTCGCGATCGGCGACGCATCCAGAATCGTCGGCTATGGCAAACTCACGCTGGCGGGTTCGGCCGCCAAGAATTCGCTGGAATCGCTCGACCTCCGTCTCTATCAGGTCTGGAATTCGTATGCCGCGTTCCTGATCGGAATTGGCGCCATCTCGTTGGCGCTGGTGCTTTGCCTTGCCGTTCTTTTGATTTTCGTGCTGTCCCGCTCATTGGCCAGACCGCTGCATGAGATGATCCGCGCGGCCCGGGATTACGCCGCCGGCAACCTGGACGTCGAACTGCCGGTCCGTTCGGACGATGAGCTCGGCCAGTTGGCGAAATCGCTGAATGCGATGGCCGCCGATCTGAAGAAGAAGGGCAATCTGCTCACGAGAGCCCAGGAAATCGCGAACCTGGGAAGCTGGGAATGGGACGTCGTCAACAGGCAGTTGAGTTGGTCGCCCCAAGCGCTGCGCATCATGGGCTATCGCTCGTCGCGCGAAATTCCGTCGATCAAACAACTCTCCACCCATCTCGCGCGCGCGGATCGCCGACGGTTCATTACGCTGTTTCGGGCTCCCGTATCGGCCGATCCCTTCAACTTCGATTTCCGGTTCCACCGCGCCGACGGAACGCAGCTACTACTCCGGATTCACGGCCAGCGCAATGGCGAAACAGGCCAGGGAGGAATGTCCTGGGCCGGCACCATCCAGGATGTGACCGAACGCCAGGCGGCCGAGGAAAAACTCAACTATCTCGCCAACTTTGATGCGCTGACCGGACTGCCCAATCGTCACATGTTCCAGATCCGACTGCACGCCGCCATGGTCCGCGCACAGCAACAGAATAGCCGACTGGCCCTGCTGTTCCTGGACCTCGATCACTTCAAGGGCATCAATGACGCACTAGGCCATGCCGTCGGTGACGACGTACTGAAACTCGCGGCGATGCGCCTGCGTCAGACCATCCGGGACAGCGACACGGTAGCGCGCCTGGGCGGAGACGAGTTCACCATCGTACTCGAACACGTCGTCGACCATACCAATGTGGCCACGATCGCGCAACGCATCGTGGACACCCTTTCCGAGAGCTTTGCGCTGGCCGGCGAGCGCGATCTATGCACATCGTGCAGCGTCGGGATCACGCTGTACCCGGACGACGGTACCGACGTCATCACGCTGCTGAAAAACGCCGATGTCGCCATGTACCGGTCCAAGGCCGAGGGCCGCGGCCATTATCGCTTCTACACGCCGGAGATGAACCGGGAGGCGCAGGAGCGGCTGACACTGGAGAATCAACTCCGCACAGCCGTCAGGAACAAGGAGTTCACGCTGCATTTTCAGCCCCAGTTGGCGTTGGCCAGCGGCGAACTGCGAGGAGCCGAAGCATTGCTTCGGTGGCGTACCGAATTTGGCCTGGTCCCCCCTTGCAAGTTCATCCCGGTGCTGGAGGAATCCGGCATGATTCAGGAGTTGAGCGCCTGGGTCATCGAATCCGCCTGCCGGCAGGTCCGGAGTTGGCATGACGCCGGCCTGTCTGGCCTTCGCATCGCGGTGAACCTATCTGCCCGACAGTTTCAACAGCCCGGTCTTGCGCGGCTGATCGCCGAAATGCTGCACCGGGCCGGGGTTGCGCCCGACTGTCTCGAAATCGAAATCACCGAAAGCGTGCTGCTCGACCCAGCCGCCGTCAATCCGATCGCCCGCGATCTGGTCAACATGGGCGTCCGTCTCACGATCGACGATTTCGGCACCGGCTATTGCTCGCTGACCTATCTGAAAGAACTCTCGGTAAACGCTCTGAAGATCGATCGGTCGTTCATCCATGACATCCCGGCCGATCAGGACGATCTTGCGATCAGTTCGGCCATCATCAATCTGTCGAAGAGCCTCAGCCTGGAAGTGATCGCAGAAGGAGTGGAAACCACTGAGCAGTGGAGATTCCTCAAACTCGGCGGTTGCGACCTGATGCAGGGCTTCATCGTCGCCAAGCCTCTAGCACCCGGCGAGTTCTCGGCCTGGATCAACACCCAGTGCCGCCGTATCGGCAACCGGCATATCTGGCATTCACCGCTGTTGCTGGAAGAGCAAGCGTTACTCCGCGACATCGGCGCTACCGCCAGACCGCGCAGCGCAGCGGGCTGATTCCGCGCATTCAGGCGCGGCCGCAGTGGCCGCGATGCCTATGGCATTACCCGGGCGCGCCGGCAGGGCGGATTCCAAGGCCGCATTCCAAGCCGTCCGGAGGACCCAGGCCGCGTTCATCGCCCAGCGTCTCGATCCTACCCTGTCCGTCGTCGAGGGCGACCGGATCACCGTTGCGGTAGAGTATCCATTTTCCGGAACGAGCGGAAATGGCGGTGCCTTCCGAGAGAATACCAACCAGATTCAAGGGATCCGCCGCACTGACCCAGGCCTCCGCGGAATCCCGGCCGCCGCCGGAGTATAAGGCCGCCAGCGCCTCGGGGAACGCATACTGCTCACCGTACGGACCGGCCACGAAATGGCCACCGCGGATTTCACCAGACGCTTCCAGACGCCGGTAGACCTGCACCAGGCGCTGCCAGGGTGGGACGCATTGCTCGTGCACCAGTAACGCCTCGAATATCACGCCATAACGACGCAGCAGCACCCTGGCGATGTATTCGGCCCCATCGCCCAATGGGGTCCCGATGTTCCGGGTGGAGAACCAGCGACCGGCCGGAATTTGAACTTCATCGATGCCCCTGTACTTCCGCTTCGCGTCCTCGGGCACCGAAAGAGCTCGCAAGCCTGCGAAAGATTCAGAAGTCACCGCACCAGTCGCAACCAACTCCGCCAGTGCCCGATCCGCCGCCTGCCGCCCCAGGCCGCTTTCCGCAACGAGTTCGTGATAGGCGGCTCCAGAGACCCCGTCCAGCAGCCGCTGCAGGACCCGGGCATCGGGCGACTGCGACCCGCCAGCCGATGGCGCGGCCTCGTAAGGCCATGATGCCACCGAGCCATCGCGTGGCAAAGCGATCGGCATCGCGCAGATCGGTGAGCTCTGGTCCCCAGACCAGCCATGACTCAACCAGATGAATCGGCCGACGCGACCAAGCCGATCGAGATCAGCCGTGGTATACCGCTCGACGCGCGCAGGCAGGATGGCACCATCCCAAGCCGACAGCGGCGCCGCGAATCCTTCCAATTGCGACAAAACGGTGCAGACTCCATCCCCGCCATTGACTCTGGTTTCCGGATGCAGACGGTGCCAGCGGAACAGAAACGCGGCAAACTCGTGCGCCGTGACCGGAAAATCCATCCCTTGGGTGCCGCGGCGGTATCGCTGTATCCTGATCGCCAAACCGCGCTCGCACCAACCGTCGTCGGTCACGCCTCCTCCGCGCAGCACATAGCCCTCATTCTCCAGTCGACTCAGAGCCGCGCGAATTTCCGAAGGCGCAAGCATGAGCTGTCTCGAAAGATCAAACTCGTCCACCGGTCCGACGATCGCGAGGCGCAGTCGGAGCAAAGCCGTGAGCGCTTGATCGCGGCCCCATGCCTGGCATTCGAGCTGGTGGGGAAGATGCAGCGGCGGCTCCGGACGCCAGCCCGGATAGACTGCACGAACCTGCGGCCAACGCTCGGCGGCGATCCACAGTGCCGCCTCTTCGGCAAGCACCAGGCGAGTTGCCCTTTTTTCCCGGATCAGGTCCTGGAGATGCGGCTGCCATCCATGGGCAACCCCTTCCGACTCGAACACGAATCCTGAAACCATCAGCGCTTGGTGAAACTCTTCGGCATTTGCAGGTGTCGGCCAAGCTTCCCGACGAACCTCGTGCACCGCGCTCCGAACCTGCGATGCCGAGAACTCAAGTGACTGCCGCCCCCATTGGGGACGGAAGCCGACCGCGCGGGTACGACGTTCCTCGAGGGGAGCGCCGTCCAGAAAGCTGTAGACCCTCGCATGCAGAATGCCGTCCGCCAATGGGGAGGGGCCCGCGATGTCGCGGAATATCATCCGAATGGTACCCGAGGCGATACCGCTCAATACCGCGACGAATCGATCGATGTTCATCGCATCCGACAGGCAGTCCCGGATCGTTTGACCGACCAGCGGATGATCCGGAACTTTTCGATCCCCGACAATGTTCTCCAGACAGGCCAACTGGTCCGGAAAAACCTGGGTGATCAAGTCTTCGGCCTGGATGCGCAGCAGGTGCGGCGGAATCTTCCGCCCCCCTTCAAAGCGTTTGATCGCCAGTGAGCACATCGCATTCCAGCGCCAGCGGATCAGGAACATCGGCGCATCCAGCAAGGCCTGGACCAGTAGATCGCGAACGGTGCTCGGCTTCAGATAGTGCCGGATGTCTTCCAACGCGAAACTTTGTGAAGTGCCCAGCGATAGAAGAAGCGCGTCTTCGTTGGCGGCGGCCTGTAGTTCGAAATTGAACGTACGGCAGAAGCGCTTGCGCAGCGCGAGCCCCCAGGCACGATTGACCCGGCTCCCAAACGGCGCATGAAGAATGAGTTGCATCCCGCCGGAGTCGTCGAAAAATCGCTCCACGACGACACACTCGCGTGTGGGCACGACGCCCAGGGCCGCCTTGGTTTCCGCCAGATAATTCACCGCTTGCTCGACGGCGGCCGCAGGAAAGGCCGGATCCCGCCGAAGCGATTCCTTCACACCATCGGCGCGCTGCCGATCGAGTTGTTCGTCGATGCCATGGCGCAAGCGCGAAAGCGACTCGGACAGCGCATCGCTGCGCCCTGGTGCCTCACCGAACCAGAACGGAATGCTCGGGAGCTGGCCCTCGGCATCCGCGACACGCAGTGTCTCACCCTCCATCCGCAACAACCGCCAGCTGGCATTGCCCAGTTGGAACACGTCACCGACCACGCTCTCGATGGCGAAATGCTCGTCCACCGTGCCGAGCAACTCCTCGCCGGGTTCGAGTATCACCAGATAGTCGGCCGGATCGGGGATTGCACCACCACAGGTCACCGCCGTCAGGCGAGCACCACTCCCGGCGCGCAGCCGCTGGTTGATGCCATCGCGGCACACATGAGCGCCACGGATGCCGCCCTGCGCGCCGTATCCCTCCGCGATCATGCGGATCACCTCATCGAATTCGGCCCGATTCAGGCCGCGATACGGATGAGCGCGGACGATGCAGCGATATAGTTCGTCTTCCGCCCAGTCTTCGACGCTGACCATGGCCACCACCTGCTGCGCAAGCACGTCCAGCGGCTGTTCCATGACCTGTTGGTGCTCCAACTCCCCGCAGCACACGGACTGAATCAGGGCCATGCACTCCAGCAGATCGTCGCGAGTAGTCGGAAACACTCGCCCTTTGGGCATACCGCCAATGCCGTGGCCAGACCGCCCCACTCGTTGCAGCAGCGTCGCGATCGACCCGGTCGAACCCCACTGGCAAACCAGATCGACGGCACCGACATCGATGCCCAATTCCAGTGATGCGGTGGCGACCAACGCCCGCAGCCGTCCCCCGCGCAAGCGATTTTCGGCGTCCAACCGCTGTTCGCGGGACAGACTGCCGTGATGGGCGGTCACGGCCGAGTCGCCGAGTCGCTCGGTCAGCGCGAAAGCGACACGCTCCGCGAGACGCCTGGTATTGACGAAGACCAGCGTCGTGTCGTGCGCCTGGATCAATTCGGCCATCCGGTCGTAGATCTGCCCGGAAGCCTGGTGACCGAGCACCGCCGCGAGTGGAAGCTGAGGCAACTCGATAGCAAGGTCCATGGACCGCCGATGATCCCGGCCGATCACCGCGCAGTCCTCTGTCGCACCGGTCAGGAACCTGGCCATCTCGTCGATCGGCTTCTGCGTGGCCGAAAGTCCGATCCGGACCACCGGGCGGCCGGTCAAACGACCGAGCCGCTCCAAAGAGAGCGCCAGATGCGCGCCGCGCTTGGTCGCGACGACCGCGTGCAGTTCATCGACGATCACGGTGCGGACGCTCCGCAGCATGCGGCGGCCGCCCGCGGTGGTGAGAAGAACATAGAGCGATTCCGGCGTAGTCACCAGGATATGCGGCGGCTGCCGGGCCATGGCCACACGCATCGCCGCAGGGGTATCCCCGGTGCGCGTCTGAGCCCGGATCGTCCCAGCGAGCGCAGAGGTCTCGGCCAAGCGCCGATTGATGCCATCCAGCGGAAGTTCGAGATTCCGGTGCACATCGTGGCTCAGCGCCCTCAGCGGAGAGACGTAGAGCACACGTGTCTCGTTCGGAAGGCCCCATCCGTCTGCCTCCCTCGCCAGATCGTCGATCGCGGACAGGAATGCCGCCAATGTCTTGCCTGACCCCGTGGGAGCGGCGATCAACGCATGGCGGCCTTGTTTGATTGCAGCCCAAGCCTGAACCTGACAATCGGTGGGCTCGGCATAGGTGTCCCGAAACCATCCCGCCACGGCGGCGTGAAACCGACCGAGCACATCCTTCATGGCATCCGCCGCCTGCAGAGCAGTGGGCAGCCCACGTGCGGATATCGGAATGCATCCAAGCGGAGCGATGACCGCGCGAATTGCCGGCGGCACAGCGCTGCAGAATCCCAAAAAAGCACCAGATCGGTGCGCTCATCTCGCATAAATTCCCCAAAATAGGGCGATCCCAGCCGATCCGGCCGATTCAGTCATTGCTTGCCGCCGCGCCCAACACCCATTCAGGGCATGACATTTGCTTGCGTTTCATGACCTTCAACCCGTGACACCCGAACGGAATGCAATGACAAAAAGCAATGACGTCCTCTTTGTACTGCTTGGCGCCATCATGGTACTCGCGATGCACTCCGGGTTCGCCTTTCTCGAACTCGGTACCGTGCGGCGCAAGAACCAGATCAACGCGCTGGTAAAAATTCTGACAGATTTCGCGATGTCCACGATCGCGTACTTCTTCATCGGCTACTACCTGGCTTACGGCGTGCAGTTCTTCCGCAGCGGCGCACAGCTTGCCGCAGACAGCGGCTACGAACTGGTGAAATTCTTCTTCTTGCTCACCTTTGCCGCCGCAATTCCGGCCATCGTGTCGGGCGGGATCGCGGAACGCGCGAAATTCAGACCCCAGTTGATCGCCACGTTCCTGCTGGTCGCACTGGTCTATCCGTTTTTCGAGGGCATCGCATGGAATAAGAATTTTGGGCTGCAATCTTGGCTGGAGGGCACCTTCGGCGCCGGATTCCACGATTTCGCCGGTTCCGTCGTGGTGCACGCAGTCGGCGGATGGATCGGCCTCGTCGCCGTGTTGCTGCTGGGCCCCCGTTCCGGACGCTATCAGAAGAACGGCGCGATTTCCGCCCATCCGCCGTCGAGCATCCCGTTTCTGGCGCTTGGCGCCTGGATCCTGACGGTGGGCTGGTTCGGATTCAACGTGATGTCTGCGCAGACATTGAACGCGGTCAGCGGCCTGGTTGCGCTCAACTCGCTGCTGGCAATGGTCGGCGGAACACTGTCGGCACTGTTGGTCGGACGGAATGACCCGGGCTTCGTGCACAACGGACCGCTGGCCGGTCTGGTCGCCGTTTGCGCCGGTTCCGACCTGATGCACCCGATCGGCTCGTTGTTCGTCGGAGGGCTGGCCGGCGCGTTATTCGTCTATCTGTTCACGCTGACGCAGAATCGCTGGAAAATCGACGACGTACTGGGCGTGTGGCCTTTGCACGGAATCTGCGGAACCTGGGGCGGTCTCGCGGCGGGCATCTTCGGCCAGCCGGCCTTGGGGGGACTCGGCGGAGTCAGCTTTTCAGCCCAGGCTATCGGCACCGGAATCGGTATCGTGGTTGCGCTGACCGGCTCCTTCGTGATCTATGGAGTACTGCGGATTACGCTGGGCTTGCGACTGAGCCGTGAAGAGGAATTCACTGGCGCCGACCTGACGATCCACAAGATTTCGTCCACACCGGAGAAGGAAGCGGGTTGGTAGCCCCTCCTGCCCTTCGCAAAGACGAATCAGGAAGCTGCCGCGGCCGGCGCGCCGGCCGCGGGCGGCTGTCGAAGCCGAATACCGAGTTCGACCAGTTGTGCTTCGCTGACGCGGGCCGGCGCGTCGACCAACGGACACCACGCCGATTGGGTCTTCGGGAACGCCATGACGTCGCGGATCGAATGCGCACCGCACATCAACATCACCAGTCGATCCACACCGAAGGCCAAACCGCCGTGGGGTGGGCAACCGTATTTCAGCGCGTTCAAAAGGAAACCAAACTTCTCGTTGGCTTCCTCATCGCTGATGCCGAGCAAACGGAACACGCTATTCTGCAGATCGGTCCGATGAATACGGACCGAACCGCCACCGATCTCCATGCCGTTCAAAACCATGTCATAGGCCCGCGACAGCGTGTTGCCAGGGTCTGACTCCAGTTCCTCCCGGCTCGCCTTGGGCGCCGTGAACGGGTGATGCAACGCACCCCAGCGCGCCTCCTTGGCGTCCCACTCGAACATCGGGAAGTCATACACCCACAACGGGCGCCAACCCTGCTCGACCAAGCCGCGGTCCTGCCCAAGCTTCAGGCGTAATGCGCCCATGGCCTCGTTGACGATGCTGCGTCGATCGGCGCCGAAGAATACAAGGTCGCCCGTTTCGGCCTCGCAGCGGTCCAGCAATCCCGCGACCACCGCCTCCGGCAGAAACTTCAGGATCGGCGACTGCAGCCCGGCGAAACCGGCGGAACGATCGTTGACTTTGATGTAAGCCAGTCCCTTCGCCCCATAAATCCCGACGAAACGAGTCAGATCGTCGATCTCCTTACGCGACAGATCGCCGCCGGCCGGTAGGCGCAGTGCGACCACGCGCCCATCGGGATCATTGGCCGGTCCCGCAAACACCTTGAACTCGACCTCCCGCATCAGATCGCCGACATCGACCAACTCCAACGGAATACGGAGATCCGGCTTGTCGGAACCAAAGCGGGTCATGGCCTCCTGGTAGGTCATCCGCGGAAACGGATTCGGCATGTCGACCCCGAGGATCTGCAGGAACAACTGCCGGATCATTTCCTCCATCAGCGACATGATCTGGTGCTCGTCCATGAACGAGGTCTCGATGTCGAGCTGCGTAAACTCGGGCTGACGGTCGGCACGCAGGTCCTCGTCCCGGAAGCAGCGAACGACCTGGTAATAGCGGTCCATACCCGACATCATCAGCAACTGCTTGTACAGTTGGGGCGACTGCGGAAGCGCGAAAAACGCGTTCGGGTGGGTACGGCTCGGCACCAGATAGTCCCGCGCTCCCTCGGGCGTCGCGCGCGTCAGGAACGGCGTCTCGATCTCGTAGAATCCCTCACCGTCGAGGAAGTTACGCAGGAACCGCACGATGTCGCGCCGCATCCGCATACGCTGCTGCATCAACGGCCGGCGCAGGTCGATGTAGCGGAAGCGGAGGCGGGTTTCCTCGTTGACTTCGATTTCGCTCTCGATCGGGAAAGGCGGCGTCTCGGCCTTGTTCAGGATCTCGAGCTGACTCGCCAGCACTTCGATCGCGCCGGTGGCAATCGCCGCATTCACGGTGCCCTCCGGGCGGTTCCTGACTTTGCCATGAACCCGCAGTACGTACTCGCTACGCACCGTTTCGGCCAGCGCGAACGCCTCCGGCCCGTCCGGATCGAAAACGACCTGCACGAGGCCCTCGCGGTCACGCAGATCGATGAAGATCACACCGCCGTGGTCGCGCCGACGGTGCACCCAACCGCACAGCACAACGGTTTGTCCGAGGTGGGTTTCGTTCAATTCTCCACAGCGGTGGGTGCGCATCATCGGGTTCCGGGCAGAAAAGCACGCGATGTTACGACCTGGCGTCAGGCAACGCAAGCCGCTGCCGCAGGCGCGCAGCCATCATGACGCGGTCGGGGAAGCCTTTTCACCCGACGACGCAGCAGGCTTGTCCGCCGCGCCGCCGGTCTTCTTTTCGGATGGTTTTCCCTCTCCCCCGCCCGATTCCGCGCCGCCGGCCAGATTGCGCTTTTTCTCACCGCCACTCTTAAAATCTGTCTCGTACCAGCCACCACCCTTCAAGCGAAATCCGGCCGCCGACACCAGCTTCGACAGTTCAGGCTGGCCGCAGGCGGGACAATCCCGCAACGGGTCATCGCTGACCTTCTGCATGGATTCAAATTCATGACCACAGGACCGGCACCGATACTCGTAAATGGGCATAGACGTGTCACTCCAAATAGACGCTCACAAACTCGATTGATCTGTGGCGCAGCCGTCGCATTTCAAGGCATTGTTGGACCGGCAGCCACGAAGGCTTAACATGGTAGGGACACAAGGCTCCACCCGCGACCTCACCATGGAAACATTGACGCTCCGCCTTCCCGACGACTGGCACGTGCACCTGCGGGACGGCACGGCGCTCGCCACGACAGTTCCCCATAGCGCAGCGCAGTTCGGGCGGGTCGCGGTGATGCCGAATCTACGACCGCCGGTGACCACCGTCGCCGCGGCTCGGGACTACCGCGAGCGGATACTCCGGCACCTTGCGACGGGCTCCAGCTTCGATCCGTTGATGACCCTCTATCTGACCGAACAAACGAGCGCAGAGGAAGTGCGACGCACCGCCGAGGATCCCCACGTGCTCGGTTTCAAGCTCTATCCGGCCGGTGCCACGACGCATTCAGAAGCGGGCATTCACTCACTGCAACGCATCTATCCGCTGTGCGAAGTCATGGAACAGTGCGATGTTCCGCTGATGGTCCATGGCGAGGTCACGCAACCGGACATCGACATCTTCGACCGGGAAAAGTCTTTCATCGATACCCAGCTCGAACCGATCGTGCGTCGTTTCCCGGGACTCCGTTTCAGCCTCGAACACATCACCACGCGCGACGCGGTGCAATTCGTCACGGACGCGCCGAGCAACGTGGCCGCGACCATCACTGCGCATCATCTGCTCTACAACCGTAATGCGCTGCTGGCCGGCGGTGTCCGGCCGCACTTCTATTGCCTGCCGGTGCTGAAACGGGAGGTTCACCGCCAGGCACTGCTCGCTGCAGCGGCCAGCGGCAACCGAAAATTCTTCCTCGGCACCGATAGTGCACCGCACTCGAAAATCCAGAAGGAGAGCGCTTGCGGCTGCGCAGGCTGTTACACCGCCCATGCGGCGGTCGAGATGTATGCAATGGCCTTCGAGGAGATCGGCAGACTCGACCGTCTGGAGGATTTCGCCAGCCTCTACGGCGCGATGTTTTACCGGCTGCCGCTGAACGACCGGCGCATCCGGCTGGAACGATCGAGCTGGGCGGTGCCAATGTCCTTCGGCTTCGAAACCGGCTCGCTGATTCCCATCAAGGCAGGGGAATCCATACCGTGGCGCCTGCATCCGGCGGAAGACAATCCGCCCGAGTGATCACCGAATCACTGTCCGGCCCCGAGTCAGGGCGTCGAATCAGGCTCGTTTGCTTCCTTGTTCAGCTCCTTTTCCAGCCCCTCGAGTTCGAGATCCATCTCCTTCTCGAGTTCCTCGTCGAGTGGCGGATTGCCATCGTGAACCAGATAATTCCGCTGCTGAAAATAGGCGTTGCGAATGAATTCGTAACGATCGACCGAGGCTTCGTCGGCAATCTTGGTCGCACTCAGCAGATCCGCCCGGGTATCGACCGTGAACAGCGCACCGACACCCCAGGGGATCGCGGCCGGGCTGATCCAGTTGATCGGGTTGGCGGCGATGTTCCCGCCCAGACCGACCGCGCCGCGCGGACTGCTGGGACCCATGAACGGCAGAACCAGATAGGGTCCGGTCGGCACGCCCCAGGCGCCGAGCGTCTGGTCCAGGTCCTCATTGTGCTTCGGCATATTCATCTTGGAAGCGACATCAAACAGCCCACCCATGCCGACCGTCGTATTCACCAGGAAGCGCCCGGCGTCCTGTCCACCTTGGAGGAATTTTGCCTGTAGAAAATCGTTGGCAACGACCGAAATGTCATCGACGTTGTTGAAGAAGTTCGTGATGCCTCGGTCCATGAAGGTCGGCGTGATTCGCTGATAGCCTTTCGCCACCGGCTTCATGACATAATCGTCCAGATGGTCGTTGACGGTCTGGACACCCCGGTTCCAACCTTCGAGCGGATCTCTGGGGTCGTTCTTTCCCGACGATGCGCAGGCGGCCACGGTGCACGCCACGATGGCCGCTAGCGCAGTCTGAACGCTGGCCCTGATGGGGAACTTGCTCATCTCTACTTCCTAATCTCGAATCATCCACCTGAAAAGCGATAGGCACCATGGGCACCGATACGGCCTCGCGCCTGCCTTCGCCGAACCTCTCTAGGTTTGCCGCCGGTGATAGGCGCTGCGGTAGTTCGCCGCAATAGGAAACCGATGGCGCATACCGAACGGCGGCCGGCTTGCAATCGGGAGTCAATTCGTCAAATATTTCGTTGGCGAAAATATAATGGCCATTGCACCCGGCGTCGAGAGAATTCGTTTGCCCATCTCCCGCTCATCGGATAACAACCTGTTTTCAAAACGATTTCGCAGGTACTTTCCGGTCGTCATCGACACCGAGACTTCCGGCTTCGAGCCGGGTCGTCATGCCATTCTGGAGATTGCCGCCGTGCTCCCCGAGCTGGATGAGGACGGACGTTGGCGCCCGGGCGCGACCGAGTCAGTCCATGTGCAGCCGTTTCCCGGTGCGGAACTCGATCCGGCTTGCCTGGCATTCAACCGGATCGACCCTTACAACCCGTTTCGGCAAGCCACGGCCGTGGGCGAAAAGGATGCATTGGAGCAGATCTTTAACCTGACGCGCGCCGCGCTGGCCCGGCATGACTGCGTGAAAGCGGTGCTGGTGGGGCACAATGGGGCGTTCGACCTCGGCTTTCTGAATGCGGCCGTCGCCCGAACGCGCATCAAGAAAAATCCGTTTCACACTTTCACGACATTTGACACCGCGACGCTCAGCGCGCTGATGCTGGGGCAGACGGTACTGGCCAAGGCCGTGCGGGCCGCCGGCTTCGAATGGGACAACCGGTCGGCGCATACCGCTCTCTACGACGCGGATCGTACGGCCCACCTGTTCTGCTGGATGGTGAACCGGTGGTCCGACTTGACGGCGCTGGAAGACACGGCAAGCGACCGGTCGACCCGCTAGGCTTCTGTTCGGGTCGCCGCGGCAGCGATCATCTTCTGCAGCTCACCGTTTTCGTAAAGCTCCAGCATGATGTCACTGCCTCCCACCAGTTCCCCGCGAACGAACAATTGCGGGAAGGTCGGCCAGCCCGAGACCGTTTTCAGGCTGTCACGTATCTCCGGTTCCTCAAACACATTCACGTAGGCAAATTCGGCGCCGCACTGGCCGAGAATCTGAACCGCCCGTGCGGAGAACCCGCACTGCGGAAAATCCGGGGTTCCCTTCATGTACAACAGCACAGGATTGTCCCTGATCTGCTCTTCGATACGCTGGATCACAGTCATCGTCGCCTCTCGCGGAAATCGCAAAAACCTAGTGAACTTATAAAGAATTACACCGGCTGACGTCAAGCCGCGATGGCGAGCCGAGTGCGACGCACCCGAGACTCCGACGACCCACCCGGTTCAGTCGGCATCACTCGGGCGACAGCGATTCCAAGGCGCTCCACCGCTCGAATTTCGCTTCCAGTTGCGCTTCCAATTCCCTCAGCTCGTCCAGCACCTGCTTTACGGCGGCTTGGTCCTGGCGATAGAAGTCGGGACGGTTGACCATCTGATTGAGTTCCGCTTGACGCTTCTCCAAAGCCTCGATGAGACCCGGCAACTGCTCCAGTTCCCGGCGGTCCTTGTAGCTCCGTTTCCGCGGCGGCCGATCACGCACCTGCGGCCTCGGCCTGTCGGCCTCGGAAGCCTCGGTTTCCGCCGCAGCCACGGACTGCTTGCGCTGCGCCAACCAATCCGAATAACCTCCGACATATTCCGCAATCGTACCGTTCTCGAAAACCAGTGTGCTCGTGACGACGCGGTCCAGAAAGGCCCGGTCGTGGCTGACCAGCAGCACGGTGCCATCGAAATCAGCCAGCAGTTCCTCCAGCAATTCCAGCGTTTCGATGTCGAGGTCGTTGGTCGGCTCATCCAGGACCAGGCAATTGCAAGGCTTGCTGAGCAATCGAGCAAGCAGTGCCCGGTTCTGCTCGCCTCCGGAGAGACTCTTGACCGGCGAGCGCGCACGCGCCGGAGAAAACAGGAAATTCGCCAGGTAGCTCAGGATATGAATGCGCCGTCCACCGAGAGTGACCCACTCCTGCCCGCCCCCCACGGCGTCCGCGACGGTCTGTTCCCCATCGAGCTGTCCACGCAACTGATCGAAGTAGGCGATCTTCAGCCGGGTACCGTGACGGATTCGTCCGGAATCGGGGACCAGTTCTCCGAGCAGCAACCGGATCAGGGTGGTCTTGCCGGAACCATTCGGGCCGAGCAATCCGATCCGATCGCCGCGAAAAATCGCGGTGGA
This sequence comes from uncultured Methylococcaceae bacterium, assembly GCA_964644665.1. Taxonomy (GTDB): domain Bacteria; phylum Pseudomonadota; class Gammaproteobacteria; order Methylococcales; family Methylococcaceae; genus Methylotetracoccus. The sequence goes on along the minus strand of CAZXXC010000003.1, from coordinate 15,464 downwards.
AAAGTCCCGCACAACAGGCCGGTCCCCGTAACTCAGGTTAAGGTTCTCTGCTTCGATGACCAGATCGCCCGAGCGCTCCGCCGCCTCGACCTCGAGCCGTGCCGTCCCTTGCCGACTTCGCCGCGCCGCTCGCTCTCGACGCAGTTGCTGCAGTGCCCGCACGCGGCCCTCGTTGCGGGTACGGCGCGCCTTGATGCCTTGACGAATCCAGAGTTCCTCCTGTGCCAGTTTTTTGTCGAACTCGGCCTGATGACGCGCCTCATGTTCCAAAGCGGCCGCCTTCCGGGCAACGAAGTCCTGATAGTTTCCAGGCCATGAGGTCAGCCGACCGCGGTCCAGGTCGACGATGCGGGTTGCGATCCGCTGCAGAAATGCCCGATCATGCGTGATCAGCACGACGGAACCGGAAAACTGCAACAGTTGATCTTCCAGCCACAGGATCGCGTCGAGGTCCAGATGGTTCGTGGGCTCATCCAGTAGCAGGATATCGGGGCCGATCACGAGCGCGCGGGCCAGATCGACCCGACGCTGCCAGCCGCCGGACAGCGCGGCCGTCGGTTGATCTCCGGGCAGTCCTAGCCGACTCAGCACCGTCTCGACGCGCTGCCGGAGCGACCAACCGTCGTGAGTTTCCAAACGGTGCTGCAGTTGCTCCAGGGCGTCCAGAGAGCCTCTGGCTTGGCTCAGCCGCAGCGATAGGCGATGATAGTCGGCGATCCAGCCGCCGATCTCGCCGAGCGCGTCGGCCACGGCTTCATAAACCGACCCTTGTCCGGCCAGAGTCGGCGTCTGACTGAGCAAAGCGACCTTTAGCCCGCCGTGACGCCAGACATCTCCGGCATCGGGCGAGATTTGGCCGGCGAGGATCTTGAGAAAGGTCGACTTACCTTCGCCGTTGCGCCCGACCAGACCAATGCGCTCGCCGCGATCCAGATGAAAACTCACTTCGTCCAACAGCGGCTGGACGCCGAACGCAATCGAAACTTTGTTCAGGGTGAGCAGGGACACTGAAGAACCGTCGGCGCATGATTGAACGCCGCGCATTATAAGCCCTGTAACAGCCCAGCCAGCGGAGTACCCTATGCAGTATCCTCGACCCAGCGAAGAAAACGGTTTCCTCTCGGCACACGTGACGCGGCTCCGACACAGCTTCCGCCACTGGACCGGCCATGATTTGGTCGACCCTCGCCTGAGCGAAATCGACGCAGCCCGTTACGTCTTCTTTGCCCGCTTCGTGGTGGTGTCTCACGACACCGCAGAGGATCCGATCTTCAACTACGGCAACCAGACGGCTCTCGCATTGTTCGGGCTCCCGTGGGAAGAGTTCACCGCACTACCGTCGCGCTGTTCGGCCGAACCCTTCACACAGGCGGAGCGCACCGACCTGCTTACGGAAGTACAGACCAAGGGATTCATCGACCATTATCAGGGTATCCGTGTCGCCCATGGCGGACAACGTTTTCGCATCGAGCAGACGACCGTGTGGAACGTGATCGACGAAACTGGAAAACACCATGGGCAGGCTGCGATGTTCCGGCACTGGACGCTGCTCGACGAACCGGACCGCGACAGCCGGCCGCACCAGTCGGCGGACAACGGATCACAGGGGACCGCATGAAGGCCGGAGCGGGCCTCAAACGCGCCGATCCGGAAGCAACTGCCCTCGCCCCAGAGCATGGCCGGCGCGGAGCGCCCGCCACGTCACCGACTGAGCTTCCTCGACCGCTTTCCCGGTCGTCAGGCCCAAGGCCAGGAACCCCGCCGTTGCGGCGGCGAGGGTACAACCGGAACCGTGATAGGTCCCCGGCAGCCTCGGCCATCGAAAACTGCGCGACCGCGAAGGCTCAAACAGGCGGTTGACGACGTCTTCGGTCGTATCGTGTGTTCCGGTGATCAACACCGCATCGCAACCGAACGATAGAAGGCGCGCGGCGCAGTCGTCCAGAGGCCCTGCTCCAGCCAACCGTCGTGCTTCTTCCGTGTTCGGTGTCAGCACGCGACAGCGCGGGATCAGTAGCTCTCGCAGCTCCCCGACCAGCGCATCGGAACCGAGGTCAAGTCCACCGCCGGCGGCCAACACCGGGTCGAGGACGACCGGCACACCGGCAGCGCGATCGATGATGTCGGCCACGGCACGCGCGATTTCCGAGCATCCCAACAGCCCGATCTTGATCGCCGCCGGGCGAAGATCGGCCATCAGAGTCAGCGCCTGGGCAAGGAATCTCC
>CAZXXC010000003.1:0-13228 GCA_964644665.1 uncultured Methylococcaceae bacterium | reverse complement strand
ATAAATGCGGCGCACGTTACAGGTATCCTGCTCAGTCAAGGCGGTGATGACCGAGCAGGTATGGCAACCCAGACGTCCCAGCATCTCGATGTCGGCCTGAATGCCCGCCCCGCCGGTGGGATCATGACCGGACAGACTGAGAACGATCGGTGGTGAACGGCGATGCATTTCGGAAATTGCGACCGACCCTTGCGCTGGCCGTCGCAGGTCGCTCGCTCGACCCTGCCGATCCACCCCAGCCTTGGCCAGCCTTGCGAAACGGGCCGGAACGGTTTGCGAACCTGTTCAATTAGGTGCTTATGCCGTAGTCTACACTTCCACGTGTGATTTGTGGAAATGGGGGGAATTCCCGTGACCAGGAACAACGAATCCGTGCAGCAGTTCGTCGCGGCCGCGGGATCTTTTTGCGACCTGGTGGACCATCACCGGGGGTGCGGATTGGACAGCAAGAGTTGGCTGCAGCAAGTCGGCGAACTGTTACTCCGCATCGATGCCGGAATCCAGCCACTGAATGGTCATCCTGTCGAAGCCGAATACAGCATGTTGCAGGATTTGGAGGAGCGATTCGTCCTGTTTCAGCGCCTGAAGTCGTTTCTTGGCGCGCTGGATGAATACTGGTCGGAAGGCGATCTGGAGGCGGGAGACGGACTCAAGACCGGAAGTCTCGCAGATGACATCACCGATGTGTACTTCGACCTGAAACGAGGCCTGTCGCTGTATCTCAGCGGCAGAGACTATGAACGACAGGCCATCGAGCTTTGGCTCTACTCCTACCATGTCCACTGGCAGCAGCATCTGCGCGACGCGAAGAAGCAGTTGTTCGATTTTCGCCGCGCCAACTGACATCCGTCACTCCATTCCGCTGTGCCACCGTTACGCCGCGCGCAGTGACTCGATGATGTCGAGTCGCGCTGCGCGGATCGCCGGCAACAGCCCACCCAACAAACCCATCGCCAGCGCGAAGGCGATTGACTTCACACCGATCCCGACGGTCAGGGTGAAGCTGAACGCGAGTTCCGAGAACGTCTGCCAATTCATCGTGGAAATGGTGACGAGCTGCATCAACGAGGCCATCGCAACACCCAACAGCCCTCCCAGAAGGCCGAGAAACATCGATTCCAGCAAGAATGCGAACAGGATGTCGGCGCGACGAAACCCCAGCGCCCGCAGCGTGCCGATTTCCCGGGTTCGATTGGCCACGGCACCGTACATCGTGATCACGGCGCCGATGATGGCCCCCAGCGAAAAGATCACGCTCAGGCTGAGCCCCAGTATCTTCAGGAAGTTGGCTAGCATTTCCGACTGGTCGGCGTAGAACCGGGGTTCGGTCTTGACCTCCATCATCAGGCGAGGATCGGTCTCCAGTCGATTCCTGACAGTATCGAACGTGCCCCGGTCCGAAATCCTGGCAATCACCGACGAATAGCTGTCGCGACGAAATGCCTGCATCAACTGCTCGGAATCGCCCCAAATTTCCGAGGCGAATGCGGTGTTTCCCGCATCGAACAACCCGACGATCGTCCACTCGCGCAAACCGAAACGCAAGCGCTCGCTCAGCCCGGCACCACTGAATCCGGCCGCGATTTTCGTCCCCACGATGATTTCCGACGATCCGGAACGAAACATTCGCCCCGCCACCAGCCGAATCCGCGGACGCAATTTCAGCCCCTCCTCCGAAACGCCGCGAATCGTCACGTTCGACGGTTTTCCGGTCCCCTTCTTGGCCAACGCCATCAGCACCAGGACTTCCCTGGACGCCATACGCTCCCCTTCGCTGTCGAACGCGATTTCCGGCTGGGCGATGATGATGGCCGCCTGCTCCCTTTCGATACTGCTCTGAACCTCGGTTTCCGAGCCGCGGCGGATGACCATGATGTTGTCGTCGCTGCCGGTTGCCACCAGGGTGCGTTGCAAACCCTCCGTCAGCATCAACACGGTCGCGAATACATAGACCACCAACGCCATGCCTCCAGCGGTCAGCGCCGTCGTCAGCTTGCGAACCCACAAGTTTTTCCAGGAATAGCTCAGAGGCACCGCCATGGCCGATCATCCGAGGCTCTTCAGACCTTCACTGACCGGCATCCGGAGCGTCCGCCACGCCGGTAGAGCGGCCGCGGCACAACCCACCGTCATCGATGCAGCCAACGCCAGCAAGACCGTCTCGTCCGAGACCGCGAATACCGGAAACAGGCTGCCGAAGCGGGCACCGAACTTTGCTGCAGCCGGAAACGTGACCACAAGCCCGGTCAGTCCGCCGAACATGGCGATCGTTACGGACTCGCCGAGTATCAGTGCAACGACGTACGTCGGGCCGAACCCCAACGCGCGTAGCGTCGCGTACTCGCGCTTCCTTTCGCGCACACTCATGGCGATGGTGTTGGCCATCACGGCCATGATGATGAAGATGATCACGAACGAGACCAACTCGACTGCCGTCAGGATCGCTTCGGTCATGGCGACGAAACTCAACTGGAACGCCTTCTCGGTTTCAGTCAGCGTTTCCGCGAGCGAGTTCTGAAACAGGCGGTCGATCGCGAGCGAAATCTCAGCCGCACGAGAAGAGCGGTCGATCTCGACCACGTAGATTCCGACCTGGTCGGCTCGCTTTGGTTGTTCCTTTTTCAACCGTTCATTCAGATAGTTCCAGTGGAAAAAGAACTGTGTCTCATCGGTTTTCCGGTCGATGCCCCGATAGATTCCCCGCAGCACAAAGCTATAACTACCGGGATAGATCGTGCCGCGCAACGGAACCGTATCCCCGATCTTCCAATTGAACTGCTCGGCAAGCTTGCGCCCGACGACCACACCCTGGCGGTCATGAAAGAACGCTGAGCGCTCCTCGGCAGACAACAGATACTCGGGATACATCGACAGATACGATTCGGGCTCCACCGCGAACTGGGGAAAAAAGTTCTTCGGATCGATGTACACGCCGGCAAACCAACTGGCATAGCTGGCGACCGTCACGCCGTCGACCTGCCGAATACGTTGCAGATAGGAGATGGGCAGCGGAAAGACGAGGGAAATCGCATTGCGTGTGATCAAACGGTTGGCCGACGTCGCTTCGGCACCCGCATACCAGGCGTCGACGACGGTGCGCAGCAGCCCGAATGCGCTGATCGCGACGACCAGACCGAGGCCGGTCAACCCGTTACGCAGCTTCTGTCGGCCCAGATTCCGGAGGATCAACTTCAGAAACGGCCAAACGGCTTGCACTGCAACCCTCCAACCCGGCAACCAATCCCATCGTCCGAAAACGGCGGCAGCCGAGGATCGCTTCACTCGCCGGCATCGCGCCACTCCGGCGAACACACCTGATAGGCCGCGGTAACGAAGCGCCGCGGCCGTTCTCCCGGGCCGCGAATCAGGGCAATCCCAGGAACGCCGGCAATTCCCGAACCGAATCGAGGACGGCGTCCGGGCGAACCGGGGACGCGTCGACCGCCGCCGCACGGAACTTCCCGGTCCGCACCAGGATCCCGAAGATACCGACACGCTGCGCCCCGCCGACATCCGCTTCGACATCGTCGCCGACGATCGCGACTTCGCCGGCATCCAGACCCATGTCGCGCAGCGCGACCCGAAAGAAATCGGGCGATGGCTTGCCCATCACAACGGCTTCGCGCCCGGAACAGTATTCAAGCGCTGCAACGAAGCCACCGATGTCCATCCGCAACCCGTGATCGGTCTGCCAGAACCGGTTGCGGTGGATCGCAATCAGGCGCACCCCCTGCATCATGCGATTGAAGATTCGGTTCAGCAACGGATAGTCCAGTCGGTCACCGATGTCCCCCAGCACAATGGTGTCGGCCTGGTCCAGTTCGGCTTGATTGACGGCAGCAAAATCGCGTCGCACATCGTCCGTCAGTAACAAGCAGCAACGCCCGGAGGGCTCCGCCTGGAGGTAACGCAAGGCGGCCTGAGGGGCACTGATGACTTCCTGTCTTTCGACCGGCAATCCGAGATTGCGCAGCTTTCGGTAAAGCGATTCGAGCGCCAGCGTGCTGGTGTTGGTCACGAACCGGCACGCCATCCCCTGGTCGCGTATCACCTCGACCGTCTCCGCCGCCCCAGGAATCGGTTGGGCATCCACGTACAACACGCCATCCAGATCAAACAGGATGCCGCGGAAATTTCGCTGCTTCGTCATTTGTCCCCGCTCACCGGCTGCCCTACCCCGGTGCTGTTACATTCAATCCCATCGCAGCGACCTGTGGCAAGCCGCCCGTGCCCGGAAGTCGAGCCCCGGTCGGTCAGCGGAAGGCGCTTCGGCGCCAGCCTGAAGACGGCGCGGCAGCCGACATCGGCGGCTCAGCGGCAGGACTCCGCCCGGTCGAGCATCAACTGGCGTTCTCGGGCATTGGCGGCCAGTCGGGCAGCACGTTCGAATTCGGCACAGGCCTCGGGCAGTCGGTTCAGCCGGTATAGAAAGTCGCCGCGCACCGCAGGGAGCAGGTGATAGCCGGCCAGACTCGGATCATCCCGCAGGCGATCGACGATCTCCAGGCCGGCGGCGGGGCCGAAAGCCATGCCGACGGCAACGGCCTGATTCAGGCGGACCACGGGCGACGGCGCGACTTGTACCAGGCCGTCATACAGCGCGGCGATGCGCGGCCAGTCGGTGTCGTCGATCGATCCGGCCCGGGCATGGCAGGCGGCAATCGCGGCCTGCAACGCGTAACTGCCGAGCGGTCCCGGCAACGACTCGGCCCGGGCCAGAGCTTCCAGCCCGCGGCGGATCAGCAGCCGGTCCCAGCGGCTGCGGTCCTGGTCGACCAGCAACACCAGTTCGCCGTTCGCACCGAGGCGGGCGGGCAGCCGTGAAGCCTGTATCTCCATCAATGCCACAAGGCCGTGAACTTCGCTGTGGTCCGGCATCAGCCCGCCCAGCACGCGGCCGAGGCGCAGTGCTTCCTCGCACAGGGCGGGGCGCGTCCAGTTTTCGCCGGCGGTGGCAGCGTATCCCTCATTGAAGATCAGGTAGATGACTTCCAGCACCGAAGCCAGACGACCCGCCAACTCAGCACCGCGTGGCACTTCGAAAGGAACGCGCGCAGCAGCGAGCGTGCGCTTTGCGCGGACGATGCGCTGCGCAATGGTCGCCTCCGGCCTCAGATAGGCCCGTGCGATCTCTTGCGTCGTGAGACCGCCCATCACGCGCAGAGCCAATGCACAGCGGGCTTCAGGCGACAGCACCGGATGGCACGCGGTGAACATCAGACGCAGCAAGTCGTCGCCGACCGGGTCATCGAGATCGGCCTCGACGCGCTCGGCCCGTTCGTCGGCGGCCAGTTCATGCCGGAGATCGAGCTCGAATCCAATCTCGCAGGCCTTGTCCGCCGCTCCCTGCCGGTGACGCAGCAAATCCAGAGCACGGTGCCGTGCAACCGTCGTCAGCCAGGCACCGGGACGCGCCGGAACGCCGTCTTGCGGCCAGGTTTCCAGCGCGGCGACCAGTGCATCCTGCGCACAGTCCTCGGCCAACACGATATCGCGAACCAGACGACCCACCGCCCCGATCACATGGGCGGCTTCCATATGCCAGACCGCTTCGATCTTCCGGCGGATGGCTTCGTCGTCGTTCCCCGGCCGTGCGTCAGTCGTTGAGATGGTCACGGTTTCGACCAGCTCCCCATTGCCCCGTAGAACGGATCCAGCGGTTGGGGTCCGGAGTCAGACATCCCACGTCTCACTGACCTGCGGGCTCACCGGGTCGAAAGGGAACAAGCGGGTGGTCGAGCACGATCAGTCAGCGACCCCGCTGCGTCCGCCAAACCGCGCGACCACGCCGCCAGCCCCGGCCGCCCGCCCACCGAGTCGGCGTTCCATCATTTATCACAGAGTCCTCATCGGACATGGCAGGGGCCGCATTGGCGTATCTCGACACTCGCCCAGCGAGCCGCCGGGCAGCGGCGGGCCAACCCAACGGCGTCGTCGAACGTAGGGACATCGACCAGAAAAAAGCCCCCCACCATCTCCCGAGCTTCGGTGAAAGGACCGTCGCGCAACTCCATCTTGCCGTCCGGCGCAGCGACCCGAACCCCACGATCATCCGCCAACAGCGATTCGCTGGCCAGCAGCCGCCCCGATTCCTGTAACTCCTGTCGATAGGCCATCATCTCGTCATACAGACGGCGAGCCGTTTCCGGCGAATTGGCAGTCCGCATGCCGCGCCTTTCGACGATCAGCAGCAGAACTTTCATGCCGGCGGCGCTCCGCAAGCCTGGCTGAACGCCGCGGCGATCTCGGCCGGACTCAGGTCGCGGAGGTGGGTGGCGACCGACCACTGGTGCCCGAACGGGTCGCTCACCCGGCCATAACGGTCGCCCCAGAACATATCGGAAACCGGCATCGTGATCGTCGCCCCGGCGCTGACCGCCCGCGCCACGGTGGCATCGACATCCTCCACATAGAGGTGAAGAGTCACCGGCGATCCGCTCAGTGCGAGCGGACCGGGCATGCCGCATTCCGGCGAAGCATCGACCAGCATCAGCGGCGAGTCACCGATGCGGATCAGCGCGTGCATCAGGCGACCGTCCGGGCCGGGCAAACGGCTCAACTCGACCGCCCCGAAGGCACGCACATAGAAGTCGATCGCGGCTGCCGCACCTTCGCACGTCAGGTGCGGGGTGACGGAATGCATACCGGCAGGAACAGCTTGAATCTTGGTCATGGTTGTCTCCTGGTGTGGGCGCCCAGCGCGCCCGGTAGTGTCCAATCGAGGGTCAGCGCGGATGAAGTCGGTGCCGCCGCAGAGTCGCGTCAACGACCATCGCCCAATTGACGGAAACGATCGACCGCTTCGCACGGCGGGAAGTCGTCCAAACCGTAGAGCGGACGCACCTCGATTTCGGCCGGCAAGCCTTCACCCCGCGGGTTCGGAAAACGGGTCGACCATTCCAACGCCTCCTCGCGGGAGCGGACCTCGATCAGCGTATAGCCGGCGATCAATTCCTTGCTCTCGGTGAAAGGGCCATCGATGACAGTGCGTCGTGCTCCGTCGTAACGGACGCGCCAGCCCTCCGAACTCGGCTTCAGACCCGAGGCGTCCAACAAGGCGCCGGCCTTGGCCAGTTCTTCGTGAAAAGTCGCCATGCAGCCGATCAGCTCCTCCTTCGGCAGAACGCCGGCTTCGGATTCGGCCGTGGCCTTGACGACAATCATGTAACGCATGTGCTTCTCCTCCGACAGTGGACCGCGCGCCATGCCCGGCCTCTATTAGGGACGACGAATGACCGAGGCCGGAATCGACATGCTTCGAGGATTTTTTTGCGATGCCCTGCCGCCGTGGGCAGCCGGTTCCAGTGCGACCACGGCGGAGTGGGTTCGGCCCGGACAGCACGAACTGCTGCGGCAGGTTCCCGTCGGAGCACTCACTCCCCGGCAAGAAATGCAACCGCGGTGGTCAACGACCGCCGGCGACCAATGCGCCGGCCAACATCCCGGTCGTGATGATCGGCAGGAAGGCCTGAACGACCCGCTGAAATTTGCTGATGTCGGCGGTCGCGACGTAAACCACATCGGACTGCTTCAGCGGAAAGCGGGTCGACAACACGACGGTTTTCGGCTCGTTGTAATTGAAGTAATAAACCAGTGGTTTGTCCTTGGCGCCCCGTAACACAAGCACGCGCGTCCCCTCGGCACTCTCCTGGTTCAAACCGCCCGATTTCTGCAGCGCAGCCGCCAAGGTCAGCGTGCCGCGTTCGAATGCCTGCAGACCCGGTGCCTGGACTTCCCCCATCACATAGATCTTCTTCTTGTCCAAATTCGGAACATGAACCGTGTCGCCGTCCCGCAACAGAATGTTTTCATCCTGGCGGCCGCGATCGTAAATGTCGAGCAAGCTGACCGAAAGCTGCCGGCCCTTCCGGATGATGCGGACGTCCTCCAGATCGGGCTTCAGTGTCGCAGTCACAGTGCCCGCGCTGGCCCCTGAAGTCGTCCCGACGTTGGCGCCTCCGGTACCGCCGGCAGCGGCGATGGCATCCAACAGCCGCAATGGGACATCAGTGATCGGGACTTCACGCGGCTCCCGTACTTCGCCGGACACATGCACCCGCTGGCTCCTGAATCCCACCACCCGGACATCGATCTGCAGCGGCAGAATGTAAAAACGGGACAACTTCTGCGTCAACATCTCGCTGATTTCGCGTGCGGTCTTGCCGCCCACTTCGACCCAGCTCAGCAACGGGAAGTACATCATCCCTTGATCGTCGACGATGACTTTGGGGCCGGGACTGGTTGCACGAGAAGAGCGGGTTTCCGGACTCACGGCGCCCGCGGTGAAATTCAGCTCGGGATGCCCCCAAACGGTGATCTGCATTTCATCACCCGGGCCGACGCGGTAAACATAATGCTGCCCTTCGTCGCGCCATTCCGGCGGCAACTTCACGTCCTCCGGCGAACTTTCCGCCTCCATTAGAGCAACCATTCGCTCATTGACCGGAACCAGCACGAATTCGTCTTCCTCTTCCGGTTCCGTCGGCTCCATCCGAAAGGCTCCTTGCGGACCGGCGTCGAGCTGCATTCCTGGGGTAAACGCGCACCCGACCGGGACGAGCCAGTACAAAAGGAGCAGCGCAGCAAAGGTGGCCTGCCTCTGACGATTACTTCCAACCACCTGAGCGATTCCTCCGATTACCCTGAAAACGCCGTGCGGCGCCCCTTTCACTCCCGATGCCGTCCTTCGAGCCGATCCGCCCGTCATCGGCCGGCGATTTGATTGAACGAGTGCCTTCCCCGAAAGAGCCACCCCAGTCGGCGCAGCCGGCCCATAATGGTCCCCCGAATGAGTATTCATGCCTCGGCGCGACGCCGGATTGCCGAATACAACGCCGGAGGAACCATGGTTCCCGGCTCCTTCACTCGAGCGTTCGCCGCGTAATGTACCCCGTGCCTCGGGGACCTGTATATAGAGAAATCGCCCGCTCCACCCGCCCGGCACACTGAGAATTTCGCATCACGGGCGGTGCCCGAATGCCCCTTCGCGCCGCCCGCCCGATACGGCACAATGACGGTATGTCTGCCGTGACGACAGGTCAGGAACCGCTATGAATCACGGATCCCGCACTCGCCGCGATTTCCTCGAACGATTGGTTCTTGCCGGCTGCGCGACGGCACTCCCCCGCTTGCTGTTGCCGGCCCAGCCCCGCAAGAGCCGGCTCGGCGTCGCTCTGGTTGGTCTCGGCCACTACAGCAGCGCGCTCTTGGCACCCGCCTTGACACGCACCCGGCATTGCTACCTTGCCGGCATCGCCACCGGCACGCCCGCGAAAGCTGAGCAGTGGATGCGGCACTACGCGATCCCCGAACGCAATGTCTACGACTACGCAAACTTCGACCGGATCGCCGACAACGCCGACATCGACGTGGTCTATGTCGTGCTGCCCAACGCGATGCACGCGGAATTTTCGATTCGCGGCGCCCGGGCCGGCAAGCACGTCTGGTGCGAAAAGCCGATGGCGATGACGGTCCGGGAGTGCGAAGCGATGATCCGCGCCTGCCGCGACAACGAGGTTTCGCTCGCGATCGGCTATCGCATGCAGCACGAACCCAACACCCAGTCCGTGATCCGTTTCGGCCGCGAGCGCACCTACGGCAGCGTGAAATCGATCTCGGCCGCCGCCGGTTACTACGAGCCGGAGACCGCTCGCCACTGGCGCCAGCAACGCGCGATGGGCGGCGGCGCCATGTACGACATGGGGGTTTATCCGCTGCAGGCTGCCCGGTACTGCAGCGGCGAAGAACCCGTGGCGGTGACCGCGACGCAAACGACCGCACGCCCGGAAATCTATCGGGACGTCGATGAAACGATGACGTTCGATCTGGAGTTTCCGAGTGGCTCCGTGGCCCACTGCAAGACCAGCTTCGGCCTGTCGATGAACTCGCTCCGCGTCAACTGCGAGAACGGCTGGTATCAGTTGGAACCGTTCCAGTCCTACAGCGGCATCCGGGGCATCACCAGCGACGGAAGACGGCTGGACGCGGCGATCGACAGCCAGCAGGCCCGGCAAATGGACGACGACGCGCTGGCGATCCTGGAGAGGCGCCCGTTACTGGTACCGGGTGAAGAAGGCCTGAGGGACATCCGCGTCGTCGAGGCTGTGTACACCGCGGCGCGGAGCGGCCAGCGGGTCGTACTGTGAATTCCGGCGCGCGCCATGACGACTCACTGTCGTGCTCGTCGACCAAGCTCGTCCGGCGGACCGCCAAGTGGCGCTTGCGGCGCGGCGACGAAACCGGAACCCGGAGGGTAACGACGCTGCTGCGCCCCGCACTGCTGCTGTCGATGGGCCTGTTCGCGGGTGAGCTTCCGGCACAGGAATCCCTTCTCGAGCCGGGCAGACTCCCCAGATCGGGCCGCTCGCTGGACGCATTCGTCCCGCGAGGATGGACCGTGGAAGCGCGGGCCGACGGCGATTTGACCGACGACGCCATCGCGGATATCGCCGCCATTCTGGCCCAATCCACGCCAGACCGCGATGCCGACGAAGCAGTGCGCACGCTGTTGATTCTGGTGGGTGAGCCGAACGGCACGTGGACCTCGGGAGGCGTCGACGGCGGATTGTTCGTCTGCGTCGGTTGCGGCGGCGTGAAGGAAAGCGTCGGCATCGAAATCGCCAGAGGCGTCCTGCTCGTCCACCAGCTAACGGGTTCCCGGCAATACACGGACGAAACCTGGCGTTTCCGCCATGACCCGAAGCTACGCCGGTTCCTGCTGATCGGCCGGGATGTCACGAATGCCGATGGCTTCGTCGGCGGCCAACGGGACAGCGAAAACTTCCTGACCGGCATCAAAATCAGCGAACGCTTTCGGTACACTCCGAAGAGCGACAAGGAAATCACGGTCTCGTCGAAGAAGGATCGGATTGCAAGACAAGCCCGGTTCCTCGAAGAAGTCGGCATGGAATAAGGACGCGACATCCGCCCCATCGCGGAACCGACCGATTCGGCGGGGATTCCCGCCTGTCGAGTGACAGCCCCGGGCCGTGTTCGGATGCCGGTACCCCCGGAACCGATCCGCCGGCACGCGGTCAGGCGTCAGCCGACGCCTCGAACCGAGTCGCGCGGGGTACCCACTGCCAAGATCCGTCCTCGGCAAGTTCGAGCACCGCATCATACGCCTCGACACGATCGTCCCGATCCCCGAAAGTGAGATAGGTGATCGAGTTTTCCGACAAGGCTTCGAGCACCCGGGCGAGCGTCGCGGGCCCCAGCGCGGTCCCCGGTCGGTCCAGCATCGCGAAGCGCGGCGCGCCCAACAGGAGACGGGCAAACGCGAAGCGCTGCTGTTCGTTCAGCGACAGCACCTCGTTCCACTCCTTCTCGACATCCAGGCCACCGACCCGCGCCACGACCGGCTGCAGATCCAGAAGGTCGAGCGCCGCGGCGATGCGCTCGTCCGGGATTCGGCGTTCGTCACCGTCGCGCAACAGCACTTCCCGCAGCCTCGCCGGCGGCAGATAAGGGCGTTCCGGCAGGAAGTAAATCTGCTCCGGGCCGGGGCGGACGATGCGACCTTCGCCGGTGCCCCAGATCCCGGCCGTGGCCAGGAACAGGGCGGACTTCGCGGCGTCTTTCGGGCCGGTGATCCGAACGCGTGTTCCCGGCCGAATCGTGAGCGACAGCTCCCGCACCAGAGGCATCTGTTGGCCGGGCGCCCGCAGCGTGAGCAGGTGGTAGCCGAGACACGCGTCTTCGTGGCAAACCTCGATGGCCTCCGCGGTCGGCGGATGCGATGAGCAGACCGGGCACTCGGAAGTCCGGCGATGATGCGAGCAAACCTCCTGCGCCGACAGCGGCGTCGATTGCGCCTTGTCGATGGCATCCTCCAGTGAGGCGATCCGCGCGACCACCGCGGTGAACGAGGAAATCTGCTGGAATTGATTGACGATCAGCGAGAACGCGCCGATCAACTGGGCGAAGGCGATACCGGCCTGGGCGATCAGCCCGAATTGAACCTCGCCAGCGATGTACAGCGGCGCCACGATCAGGGCCGGAATGATCTGGATCAGCCAGTTGTAGCCGGTCGTGAAGAAACCCAATTGCCGGTTCACCACGATGATCTTTCCGAAGTTGCCGGTCAGTTCATCCAGATGACGCAACAGACGACCATGCAACTGTTTTTCGTACCGGTCCAGCGCGATCGATTCCGCGTGGTCCCGCACATGGATCAAGCCGGCCCGGAAGTTGGCTTCCTTGTCCAGTTGATCGTACTGCAACTGAATCAGAGGGCGCCCCAGCTTGATCGTCGCAAATGAACCGGCCGCCGCGTAGAGGAGACAGACACCGAACAACAGCGGGCTGATCGACCACATCACGCCGGAAAAGGCGATCACCGTCAGGCTGCCGTTCAGAATCATCAGTACAAACGACAGCGTGGTCACCGTGAACGCCTTGGCACTTTCCGTGATGCGCTCGTCGGGATTCGCGACCTCGCCGTTGGCGATCAGGTGATCGTTCAACCGGTAATAGGTGGGATGCTCGAGATACGCACCGATCAGACGGCGGGTCAGGCAATTCCGCCACAGAAGACCGAGCTTCTCCTCGATGAAACGGTACAGCACGGCCGCTCCGGTAGAAAGTGCCAGCACGCCGATATAGAGGATCGCCAGCGTGATGAACTCGGCCATTCTGCGGTCGGCGATCGCCGTCATGAAGTCGCGGCCGACATAGCTATTCAGGACGTTCAGGCCGTTGATGCCGAGCAGCATCACGACCAGACCGACAAACAGCCAGCGCGCCTGACCGCCGACATCGGAGTGGGCGAAGTTCCGGCCCGCTCGCAGCAGATGACCCCAGGTTTGCCGGTCGATCGGAATTGCAGTGCCGTCCATTGTCACCCCCTTATGCAGCGTCTCTCGTTGTCGTGGAACCGCAGGATCGCGTCGCCGAAGCACCAAACGGCACCTGTGCGAGACCCGACGTCGGCCTGGCCGCCGCCACCCGGTACGGTCATCACGATGATACCGTTGAACCGCGGCGAGAACAGCAGCCGCGACTGACCGGACGAGCGATACCGACTGCGTTCAAGCCCCGATCGAATGTTTCGATGACCCGCGAGGCGTAACCGCGCTGATTCCGATCTTTTTCGCTTTTGCAAGTGAATATTCACTTGCCACATGGCGAAACACCGCTAGGCTAAAGTCGCTTCCTGCCTGCAATGCCATCGACCACCGCGGCACCGCTCCCCGGACAAACTCCAATGTCCCCCATGGTGCAGAGCGAA
>CAZXXC010000002.1:0-84116 GCA_964644665.1 uncultured Methylococcaceae bacterium | reverse complement strand
CCCTGGCTGATCCACCGGCTGGCCTACCGGCGCACCAATCATCCCAACCTGCACGTACGCGGTTACAAGGAGAAAGGCAACATCAACACGCCGCTGGAACTGGCCATCCGCAACGAGATCGACCGGTTCAGCCTGGCGATCGACGTGATCAACCGGGTACCGCGGCTGCAGGTCGCCGGTGCGCACGTCAAGGAGAAGTTGCGCGATATGCAGATCGAATGCAGCCAGTACGCCTACGAACACGGCATCGACAAGCCCGAGTTCGCGAACTGGCGCTGGCCGCGTTGAGGATTCGTCCAAGCGCGGATGGGCGGCACGCACAGGTAGGGTTTGCATGGGCCGCCGCGTTGACGGGTGGGCCGCTTGCGATGCCGCCGGACGGCGAAAAGACGGATTGCCTTCCGCCGTAGTTCCGCGCCGACATTCGGCGTGACCCGTGGTCTCACGAATCCAACCTTCGATACAGTGCCATGAACCTGGAACAAGTCCCCCTCGGCCGCCAAACCTGGGAGCGGTTCAAGCGGCACATCCGCGTACTCTGGCACTCCGAGGCGGGGACGAAGGCATTCACGCTGCTCGCACTACTGATGGCTTTTCTGGTCGCCATCAACGGCTTGAACGTCTTCAACAGCTACGTCGGGCGGGACTTTATGACCGCCATCGCGGAGCGGAATCGGGACGGTTTCGTCTCCTATGCGATCCTGTGGGTGGCCGTGTTCGCCGCGTCGACCGTGGTGTCGGTCACGTCCCGTTATGTGGAGGAACGGCTGGCGCTGCTGTGGCGGACGTTCCTGACCGGGCGGGCGGTCCGGCTGTACGCTTCGCACCGGATTTACTTCCAGTTGGGCGAAAGCGATGAGATCGGCAATCCCGATCAGCGCATTGCGGACGATATCAAGGCCTTCACCACGACCACGGTCTCCTTCGTGCTGATGCTGAGCAACAGCAGTTTCACGATCCTGGCATTTTCCGGCGTGCTGGGGTCGATCAGCCCGTTGCTGCTGGCGGTGGCGGTGCTGTATGCGGCGCTGGGATCGTATGTCACGTTGCGGCTGGGCCGACCGCTGGTCCGATTGAACTTCGACCAACTGGACAAGGAGGCCGATTTCCGTTCCAAATTGATCTATCTGCAGGAAAATGCCGACGCTGTCGCGTATTCACGCCGCGAATTCCCGCTGACGCAAAAGCTGCTGCAGCGTCTGGACGCGTTGGCCGAGAACCTGCAGGAACTGATCGGCGTGAACCGGAATGTCGGCTTCTTCACGACCTTCTATAACTGGCTGATTCAACTCATCCCCGCGTTGTTCGTCGCCCCGCTGTTTTTCGCCGGGGATGTCGAGTTCGGGGTCATCACGCAATCGGCGATGGCGTTCACCACCCTGGTGGCCGCGTTCTCGCTGTTCGTGACCCAGTTCCAATCGATCTCCACGTTCGCCGCGGTGCTGGCGCGCCTCAGTTCGTTCAGCGAGGCGATGGAGCGGCAGGTCGTGCGTCCCGAAAGCCCGATCACGATCGGCGAGGTTCCGGACCGGATTGCGTACTCGCATCTGACGCTCCGCTCACCCCGAAGCGGCCGCATCCTGGTGGCCGATCTGACTGCCGGCTTCGCTTCCGGCCAACGGGTTTCGGTCACCGGCTCCGACGAGACCGCCCGGTCGGCCTTGTTCCGGGCCACCGCTGGGCTTTGGGAGGAAGGCCAGGGCCGTATCGACCGCCCGCCGCTGGATCGCATCCTGTTCATCAGTGAGCGCCCGTTCCTGCCGAACGGGACACTGAGGGAGCTGCTGTCACGGCCGCTGTCGCTGGAGACACCGGAGGACGCGTTGATTCTGGCCGGAGCCGCGGTCAAATTGCCGCCGCTGCCAGAGCCCTCGCCGCTACCGGATCAGGCTCTCGCCGATGCGCTGGGCGCGCTCGGTTTGCAGACGCTGCCGACGCGCTTCGGCGGCTGGGACCGGGAACTCGACTGGAGCGAAATACTCCCGTTGGGCGAGCAGCAGTTGCTGATCTTCGCCCGAGTGCTGCTGGCGCAGCCCGCGTTCGTGTTGCTGGATCGACCGGCCACCGCGCTGGGTACCGAAGCTCTCGATCGGGTCCTGACCCACCTGACCCGTCATGCGATCGGGTATCTGCTGTTCGCCGAACAGGACGAGCGAGCGGACCGTTACGATGCCCGCTTGCTCCTGCTGCCCGACGGCCGGTGGCAGTGGCGAGCGGCCACCGACGCCTCGCCATAGGGGCGGCTTCTACCGGCGCTCAGGTGCGCACCCAAGCCTCGGCCTGGGTCAGTTCTTCGGGCGCGAAGTACTCGATCTGAGTCGACCGGTATCCCTTTCCGACGAATAGAAAGACATCGTCCTTCCAGCGCAAGTCGCCGACGATCGCCATCTTGACGATATCGTCACCATGCTCCATCAGGAAGCCGATATCATCCCAGCCTTGGTCCCGCTGCCATCCCTGGAAGTCCTCCAAGCGCACCAGCAGCCGGATCTCGCCGCCCTTCGCGATGCGTTGCGCGGCGTCGGCCTGCAAGTCCCGCTGATCCGAGACCTGCATCCGGTCGGAGATGCGCACCGAGACGACCGCATCGTCGACGCTCAAGATCTGGTAAGCCATCGTTTACCGGAACCTATCAACGCGGATCGATCGAGCGAGGGGATCGAGGTTTCGCCTGACGCATCCACCATCAGCCGGTCTTTTCATTGTCCAACGCCTTTTCGGTGATCGATTTGTAGAGATCCAGCGCCTGAGCATAGAGATCCTGATACTCGGGATGCCGGTCGACCAGCGGCATGATCTGCTCGGCGGACGCGAACACTTCATGCAGAAAAGCCAGATCGCGATCCTCCAGCTTCTCGCCGCGCTCCACTTTCGCCTTGAGCTCCAGAGCCCTCGGGATGCGCTGCGTGCGCATGCGCTCCAGCAGTGCCGCCGCGATGCCAAGATCCTTGTTCGTTTCGCTCATGTTTTTCTCCCGAATCGGGTCGACTCTCGTCTCTTTTCGTCGGGCCGTCGGCGTCCGACGCTGAATTTCGGCGTGAGGTGGCCGGCACATCCCGAACCCTCAAGCCAGATAGTGGGCAGCTTTTTTCAAGCAGTCCTCCCGTGCAGGGATTTCCTCACAGGATATCCTGACCGGCAGCACCGTCCGCCGTATCCCGTCCGCCGAATACAGTTCGATGAACTCGCATTCGGTGCACGATGCGTCCGTAGTCTCCGGGACGAGAATTCCCCGGTGGTCGATCCGCAGGCGAATCGGACGCGCCGCCAGCCAGTCTACCGGGCGATTCAGCGTATTCGCAATCTCCTCGATGCTTTGCTCCAGCGTCAGGGCGCTACCGACGAAGCGCCCGAGCTCCCGGTCGATCGCATCGATTTCCGCCTCCAGCGCGCCGATGTCGCCGACGCCCGTTGCAGGGTCATCGATCATCGCGCCAAGGCCCCACTGTCCCGCCCGCATGGCTTCCAGCTTGCGTCGCAACAAGCGGCGCTGCTGTTCCAGCTCACTGCGCTTGATCCGCTCCCGGGTCAGCCGCTCCAGCGCCCGCTCGATCAGGTAGTCGAAGGCGCGCTTCTTGAGTTCCCAGCGACACTCCGCTTCACTGGCCGCCGGCGTCAGGAAGCGGTGATTGTAGAAGTTCACGGCCACCTGCATGACATCGCGGCGAATCGTATCGCCGTCCAGTTCGGTCCCCAGAACGGTCCGCTCCTCGCGCTCCGTAACCAGCAGACCGTAAACCGGCTCGGATGGAGATGCTCCGCGCCGATCGACAAACTCGCGCAACGACCGGGATCCGCCCAATGTACCGCGGAGTTGTTCGACCGAGCTGAACAGCGCCCGGACCCGCGGATCGCTGCCGAAGGCATCCCGGCTGATTTCCGCCGCCGCAGGCAACCCCTGCACCAAAGCGACGACATGATGAACCGCGCACTCGACCGGCTCGTGCAACCGCCTACGGTAATCACCGGCCGCGCGAAGACGGCGGTCGGTGCCGTCGACCGTTCGTTCGATGGCCGCATCGATCAAGGCGCGATGCTGATCGGCACCCGGCGTTGCCGGCCGGGCGAAAAGTTGACTCAGGAACTTCAGCACAATGATGGGTCGAGACAGCGAGCGTCCCGGTCATCGAAGTCGCCGCAAGGCCGAGCACATTTGGCGCCATTTGGAAGCGTCAGCCTCTCGACATCGTCGGTCATGACACGGTTCGGTGGATGAGTCCGACCGTGATTCTGCCACACGGCAGCGTCCCGAGCACGGGCGAGTTCACGACATGATTTCCAGACGCCTCCCGATCCGACCCAGGCGCACGTGATACGCAACCTGAAGAACGGAAGCCAGCGGCGACATCTCCCCGAATCACGGCGGATTGCTACTCGCACCCGCCTTAAGGGTTATGGCCGTCAGGTACCCCATGGTCAAACTAGCCGAAGCAGATCATCTCGGCTCAGTTCACAGTCTCGCGGGACTTGCGACAAGAGTCCGGGACCGATGGGTTCGCCCGCATGCACGGGTATGACGGTTCTCCTGCCATCGGGATGCTTCAGAAAGTGATGACTGCCGTTTATTCGGATCACGGTGAAGCCGATGCGAACCAATGCGGCGATCAGCTGCTTGCCGATGAGGCTAGGCAGCTTTGCCACGGTCCACGACAACCCGCTGAACGCCGATGAAACTCAGAGATTCCTCGCCTTCCTCCGACTCCTCCAGACAGAGCGCGATGGCCTCTTTGATCCGTTCCATCAGATCGTCCAGGGATTTCGACTGCGTGTGACAGCCACGCAAAGCTGGCACGCTCGCTACGTAACAGCCTTCGGTGTCTTGTTCGATGACGACATCGAATTGTCTCCGCATGCTGTTCTCCTCGCATTCGAGGTTAGATTGGGTCAACCTTCGCCCTTCGAATTCTACTGGTCGGCGCGATCGTCGCGCGAACAAAATTCCGGCCAACCTCGACCACCCTCGATCCCGCGCAATAGAGAGACACGAACATCAGGCGGATTCAGTGTGGACCGACAATCCGCCAAGACTACCACGGCACCGCAAATCAGGATCACTCGGCGAAGCAGCGACATGACGAGTGTCTCCCGACGGTTCGGTTCACTTTGGCGGCAGAGCTGTCTGCGCCGGATTGCCTTCGACGACCAGCGTACGCCGGGGGAAGCCGAGCGGACCGGTGAGGGTGCTGATCAGGCCGTCCCCTGGGATTCCGATACGATCATCGCCGCAGCGACGTCGTCGTTACGGATGGGCACCGGCAAAAATTCATCGGACCACCGACTGCCACCGATGCCACGCTACGGTACAATTGCATCCTATCCTCGGTTTCCGTTCGGATATCCACACCCACCCATTCAGGAGTCCCCCGATGGCGAGAATCTCCCGCGTCATGCAGCGCGCGCTGCTGACGATCCTCCCCTTGTTTCCTCTTGCCGCGCCGGCCGTTGCTCCAGTCAACTTCGAGGTCCGCAACAACGCAGACCTCGTGGCACTGTGTTCGACCCCGCCGACCGACCCCAACTACGTGGCCGCGATTCACTACTGTCACGGTGTGGCTGTCGGATTCGCCCGCTATTACGAGGCGATTTCGGTCGGCCCGGATTTCGAGCACATCTTCTGTGTACCGAAAGCGGTGAGCCGCAACCAGGTCCTGACGCATTACGTCGCCTACTCCAAAGCCCGCCCCCAGTACGATCAGGAGGCTCTGGGCAACGTGTTGATCAAGTTCCTGACCGACACTTACCCGTGCGCCCCGGGCCAGGTACCCGACAAGCGCTGATCCTGCCTGCCATCCTTTCCACGATCTCGAGCGCATCACCATGAAAGCGAATATCACGACTCGTCCCGCCCCGCTGCTGCTCGCCGTTGCATTGACCGTCACCGGCTGCGCCGGCCTTTCCGACACCCAACAACGCACGATGACCGGATCGCTCGGCGGCGCGGCGGGCGGCGCCGTGATCGGCGCAATCGCCGGCAATGCCGGCCTCGGCGCACTGATCGGCGCCGGCGCCGGCGCGCTGGGCGGCTTCGCGTACGGCAAGCACAAGGAGGCGGTCGATAAGGCGTATCAGCAAGGCCGAGCGGAGGGAGCGACCCAGCCGCGTTGACAATCACACGTCGACGAAGCGAAGGAACTCGGACCTTGAACTCACCTGCCCGATTCGCCCAACTCCAAGGCTTCGCGACGGACTGGCGGCGGCTGCTCACCCGCGGAACGGCGATGCTGTTCTTCGGCATCGCCTTGACGATTGCTTCGCTGTTCAAGCCGGACGCCATGCTGATGCACGCCCGCGACTTTTCCTGGCTGCCGGCGGCGGCGCTGCTGGTCGCGGCTGCTGGTGTCATCGAATGTTTCGATGCCGCCATCGCCCGTGATCCGACCGGCTTCTTCGTGCATTTGCCGGTCGGCGTACTCGATCTGGTCAACGGCAGCCTGATCATTTTCAGCATGGGCCTGGAACCGGCAAGTCTGCGGCTGATGATCGCCGCGTTCCTGATCGTCAAAGGAACCCTCCGTATCGCTCTGGCCCAAACCACGCAGATTCCCCACAAACGATCGACGATCTATGGCGGTGGTGCGTCCATCGTCCTCGGGTTGCTGATCTGGCAACAATGGCCGGCAGCCGCTGCGTGGTTCATGGCATTTGGCCTCAGCGCCGATATCGCCTGTCGCGGTTGGGCGACTGTGATGCTTGCGCTGTGGCTCCGGCGAGCAAACGCCAAGGAATCCATGACGTGACGAAGCTTTTCGCTGGTGCCACCACAGGCCGCCGACGCTCTCGCCATCCGTTGAAAACGCTGCTGACGGCCCTCGCCGCCGGTATCACATTCGGCGCCTGCGATCATTCGGCGGAGCCAACGGCCCCGCCCGCTCCTCCCCCACCGACCGTGCAGGTCGCGACCGTCGTGCAGCGGGATGTCCCGATCTACCGGGAATGGGTCGGCACGCTGGACGGCATGGTCAACGCGGAGATACGCGCCCAGGTCACCGGCTATCTGGTCAAGCAGCATTACCGTGAAGGCGACCTGGTCCAGAAGGGCCAGTTGCTGTACGAGATCGATGCCCGCACGTTTCAGGCCGCCGTCGATGCCGCCCGCAGTTCGCTGGCGCATGCCGAAGCGGTACTGACGACCGCGAGGCTCGAACTCGAACGCATCCGCCGGCTGCTGCCGCAAAACGCCGTCAGCGTGCGGGACCGTGACCTGGCGGTCGGGCGCGAGGCCACCTCGGCGGCCGACGTGATGACGGCCAAGGCCGCGCTGGAGAAAGCCCGGCTGGATCTGTCGTTCACCAGAATCACCTCACCGATCCAGGGCATCGCCGGCGTCTCCAAGGCACAACTCGGCAACCTGGTCGGCCCCGGCAGCGGCGACATGACGCTGACCACGGTGTCTCAGGTCGACCCGATTCGCGTCTACGTCTCGATCAGCGAGCAGGAATATCTGAACTTCCAGCGGCAACAGCAGGCCACCGGTCGCAGCGTCCGGGAATCCGGCATGGACCTGATCCTGGCCGACAATTCACTGCACAACAGGAAAGGCGACCTGTATTTCGCCGACCGCCAGGTCGACAACCGGACCGGCGCGATCCTGGTGGCGGTGCTGTTCCCGAATCCGGGCAATCTGCTGCGGCCGGGGCAGTTCGCGCGGATTCGCGCGTTGACCCGCATCCAGCACGACGCGCTGCTGGTGCCACAGCGGGCCATCACCGAACTGCAAGGCATGTACCGGCTCGCGGTGGTACGCCCCGACAATACCGTCGATATCCGGAAAGTGAAGGCCGGCGAGCGCAGCGGGCCGCTGTGGGTCATCGACGAAGGGCTGCAGCCGGGCGAACGGGTCATCGTCGAAGGAATCCAGAAAGTCCGCCAAGGCCTGCCGGTCACGCCGGTGCCGTATCCCGAGCCCGCAGCCGCATCGCCCGCCCCACAGGCCGGCATCCGAGGCGGCGGCTAGTCCATCACCGCGCATGGCCCAGTTCTTCGTCAACCGGCCGACGGTCGCGATCGTTCTGTCGATTTTTCTGGTGCTGATCGGCCTGGTCGCGATGGCAGGGCTGCCGATCGCGCAGTATCCCGACATCGTTCCACCCGAAATCCAGATCTCGACCACGTTCACCGGTGCGGATGCGGTGACCGTGGAACAGTCGGTCGCGACACCGATCGAGCAGCAGATGTCCGGCGTCGACAACATGAATTACATGTATTCGATCAACGCCAACAACGGCCAGGCGACACTGCGGGTCAATTTCGACGTCGACTCGGACCCGGACACCGGTCTGATCCTGAGTCAGATGCGGAAATCGCAGGCCGAATCGCAGCTGCCGGTCGATGTCCGCAACTTCGGCATCAAGGTGGAGAAATCCACAGCCTCGCCGCTGCTGATGTTCGCACTGTATTCGCCGAACGGGACCTACGACAGCGTATTCCTGGCGAATTATGCGTACATCAACCTCAACGACCAGATGACGCGGATCCCGGGCATCGCCAGCGTCACGGTGTTCGGCGCCGGGCAGTATGCGATGCGGATCTGGGTGCGCCCGGATCAGCTCGCCAAGCTCAACATCACGATTCCCGAGATTATCGCCGCGATCAATGCCCAGAACACGGTCAACCCGGCCGGCCGGATTGGCGGCGAGCCGGTACCGCCGGGCCAGGAATTCACCTACGCGGTACGCGCCCAGGGGCGGCTCGAGACCGAGGAGGAATTCGGCAATATCGTGTTGCGGGCGAATCCAAGCGGCTCGCTGGTCCGGATCCGGGATGTCGGACGCATCGAACTGGGCGCCCAGACCTACGACATGCGCGGCCGCCTGAACGGCAAACCGGCGGCGTTGGTCGCGTTGTACCAGATGCCGGGGTCGAACGCCTTGCTGGCCGCGAACGGCGCAAAGGACTTGATGGCCGAGTTGAAGCAGCGCTTTCCGCCCGACCTCGACTACGTCGTCGCGCTGGACACCACGTTGGCGGTCTCCGCCGGCATGAAGGAGATCGTCCATACGCTGTACGAAGCGCTGATTCTGGTGATCCTGGTGGTGTTCCTGTTCCTTCAGGGCTGGCGCGCCACGTTGATTCCGCTGCTGGCCGTGCCGGTTTCGCTGGTCGGCACGTTCGCACTGTTCCCGCTGTTGGGCTTCTCGATCAACACGCTGTCGCTGCTCGGGCTGGTTCTGGCCATCGGCCTCGTTGTGGACGATGCGATCGTCGTCGTCGAAGCGGTCGAGCACCACATCGAGAAAGGGCTCTCGCCGCGCGAGGCCACGCTGAAGGCGATGGCGGAGGTATCGGGCCCGGTCGTAGCGACCAGCCTGGTACTGGTCGCCGTGTTCCTGCCGACCGGCTTCATCCCGGGGATTTCCGGCAGCCTGTACCAGCAGTTCGCGATCACGGTCGGCGTCTCGGTGATGATCTCCACCTTCAACGCACTGACGCTGAGCCCGGCCCTGTCGGCCCTGCTGCTGCGGCCGAAGCAGCGCAGTGGCAGCCTGTTGCAACGATTCTACGACGCGTTCAACCGCGGCTTCGGGCGGGCTACCGACGGCTACGTCGGCGCCTGCGGATTCCTGCTGCGGAAGAGCCTGATCAGCGTCTTGCTGCTGGGCGGTGTCGCGCTGATGTCCGGCTGGATCGGCGGCCGGCTGCCGGCCGGCTTCCTGCCGGAAGAGGACCAGGGCTATCTGTTTGCAGGGATCCAACTGCCGGACGCCGCGTCGCTGCAGCGTACCGACGACGTCGCCCGCGAAGTCGAGGCGATCCTGGCCCGCACGCCCGGCGTCGCGAGTTATTCCTCGGTGATCGGTTACAACATGCTGAGCCAGGTCACCAACACCTACAGCGCGTTCTTTTTCATCGCCCTGAAGGACTGGGAGGAACGCACCGCACCGGAGGAACGGTACGAGGCGATCAAGAGCCGGATCAACCGCGAAATGAGCGGGCTGAGCCAGGCGATCGCGTTCGCGTTCCCGCCGCCGGCGATCCCCGGCATCGGTACGTCGGGCGGCGTCACGTTCATCCTGCAGGATCGGGCCGGACGGGATCTGGCCTTCCTGTCCGAGAACACCCAGCGCTTTCTGGAAGCGGCGCGGCAACGCCCGGAACTCGGGCGCGTGACGACGACCTTTCTGCCGACGATTCCGCAGGCGTTCGTCGATGTCGACCGCGACAAGGTACTGACGCGCGGCGTCAACCTCGCCGATGTGTACCAGACCCTGCAGTGCTTCATGGGAAGCGGTTTCGTGAACTATTTCAACCGGTTCGGCCGGCAGTGGCAGATCTACGTGCAGGCCGAGGGGGAATTCCGCACCGACGCGAGTCAGTTGGGCCAGTTCTATGTGCGAAGTCGCGAAGGCGGCATGGTCCCGCTCGCCGCGCTGACCGATGTCCGGAACACGCTGGGGCCCGAGTTCACGATGCGTTATAACCTGTATCGCAGTGCGCAGATCAACGCCACGCCGAGTCCCGGCTTCAGCTCGCTGCAGGCCATGAGAGCGCTGGAGGAAACCTTCGCCGCGACGATGCCGCAGGAGATGGGCTACGACTACCTCGGCATGAGTTACCAGGAACACAAGGCGCAGCAAGGCATTTCACCGCTGGTGATTTTCGCGTTCTCGCTGCTCAGCGTGTTCCTGATCCTGGCGGCCCAATATGAAAGCTGGAGTCTGCCGTTCAGCGTGCTGCTCGGCACGCCGATCGCGGTGTTCGGCGCGTTCTTCGCGTTGTGGGTCGGCCAGCACGAAAACAACATCTATGCGCAGATCGCGTTGGTGATGCTGATCGGGCTGGCCGCGAAAAATGCGATCCTGATCGTCGAGTTCGCCAAGGCCGGCGTGGAACGGGGTCAGCCGGTCGCGGATGCGGCACTGGAGGGCGCCAGGCTGCGCCTTCGACCGATTCTGATGACCAGTCTGGCCGGGATTCTCGGCTTCCTGCCGCTGGCACTCGCCAGCGGCGCCGGGGCGGTCTCGCGCCAGGTGATGGGCTTCGCAGTGATCGGCGGCATGATCGCGGTATCCTTCATCGCGATCTTCCTGATCCCGGTGTCCTTCTATGTGGTCGAGCGCCTCCGCCAGCGCGCTCAGCGCGCTCCACGCGCGACGGCAACCGAGGGTTGAGCCCGGCATGCGCCTCGCTGTCACCGTGCTCACCGCCACGCTTCTGGCCGGGTGTTCGTGGAAAGTCGGGCCGGACTACCAGCCCCTGCCCAAGGCTGTCCCGACCAAATGGCGGTTCGCCAGCCCGGAGGTCAAGGAGGTCACCAACCTCCGCTGGTGGGAGCAACTCGGAGACCGCCGGCTCGATGCGCTGATCGAAACGGCGCTGCGGGGCAACCTGGATCTGCAACTGGCCGCCGCCCGGGTCGAGCAGTTCATGGGCCTCTACGGTTCAACCCGCGCGGTGCTGTTCCCGCAGATCTTCGGCGAGGCCGGCTACCGGCGTTTCCAGGTTGCACCGGAGCAGTTCGGCCTACCCAACGAGCTGTTCGGCCGCATCCCCGACACCAATCTCGGCCGGCTGGCCGCGACCATGGAATGGGAAATTGACGTCTGGGGTAAACTCCGGCGGGCCAAGGAGGCGGCCAAGGCCGAACTGCTGGCCTCGGAAGCCTTCGAGCAGGCCGTGATCCTGACGCTGGTCAGCCAGCTCGCACAGAGCTATGTGACGCTGCGGGAGCTGGACAAGAACCGCGAGATCACACTGGCCATCATGCAGATCCTCGGCGACCAGTTGAAAATCGCCGAGGCCCGCTTCCACGAGGGATTCACTTCACGGCTCGAAGTCGAGCAGGTCCGTTCGGAACTCGAGCGGCGCAGCGCAGTGCTGCCGCTGATCGAGCAAAACATCGCCGAGACCGAGCACGCCATCAAGGTCCTGCTCGGCGAAAACCCCGGACCCGTGATCCGCGGCCTGACGCTGGACGAACTCCGGATGCCGGCGGTACCGGCCGGTCTCCCGTCCGACCTCCTGGCACGTCGTCCCGACATCCGCCAGGCGGAGCAGGAGCTGATCGCCGCAAACGCCCGGATCGGCGTCGCCCGCGGACTGTTTTTCCCGCGCATCTTTCTGACCGGCGACATCGGCCAGGTCAGCCAGGATCTCGGCAACATCATGGCGCCGGGCGCCAACTTCTGGAGTATCGGTTCCAACGCGCTGCTGCCGATCTTCACCGCCGGACGGCTGCAGGGTGAAGTGCAGGCCGCGGAAGCCGTGCAACGGCAAACCGTCGCCAATTACCGGCGTGCGATCATCAACGGCTTCCGCGAGTTCGAGAACGCACTGATCGCGAGTCGGAAAGCCAAGGAGCGTCGCGAGCATCAAGCGCAGCGGGTGACTGCGGTCGATCAATATTACCGGCTGGCCCAACTCCGTTACGATGAAGGCTATACCGATTTCATCACGGTGCTCGACTCGCTGCGCCAGCTGTTCGAGGCACAGATCGACCTGGTGCTGGCGCAGCGCGAGACGTTCGTCGCGACCATCGAGCTTTATCGCGCAATGGGCGGCGGCTGGCTCGTCAAGGCTCGGGCTGACTCGTACAATCCGAAGCCGGCGGATGCGGCGATCGTTCCCTGACCCCGATACGCGGCGTCAGCGTACGGGCGGTGCGGTGGCCCGCTGCCAGAAATCTGCAAGCCAGTCGGACCAAGCCTCCCAGCGTAGAACGCCGCTCTCCCACAGGACGTACGCCGCCAACGCCAGGAACAGCAGGCCACTCACCCGGTGCAACCATCCCAACGGGATTCGCTGCAACACGGTGCGCCCTGCGGCAACCCCGAGCGCCGAGGTCAGCCCAAGCGCCAGGGTCGATCCGACCCACACCGGCACCGCCGCCGCAGTCGTGCTCAGCCCCGCGGTCGCCAACTGTGTCTTGTCGCCCAATTCGGCCAGAAAGATGACCAGAAACGCGGTGAGGAAGACCCCGTGCCCGCTCATCTCCCTGACCGGCTCCTGATCCGGATGCGGGCGGGCAAACAGCGCGGTCAGCCCGAACACGCCGAACAAAGCGGCGACGGCCAGCGCGATCCACAGCTTCGGTACCCACTGCGCAACCATGGCACCGAACAACACGGCGATCAAATTCAACAGCGCGAACGAGGCAAACGCGCCGAGAAAGACTGGCCAATGGCGATGGCGGGCAGCAAGCGTCATACACACTAGTTGGCTCTTGTCGCCGATTTCGGCCGCCGCGATCACCGCAAAGCTCGTTCCGGCAGTGGTCACCCAGGCCAGGACATCCCGACTCAGCGCGTGGTCCCGAATCCAGGAATGAATCTCCACCGATAGCGGGCAGGACATGCCAAAATTCCCTAGCCGAGCAGGTTGTCGAGGATCATCATGATCACGAAGCCGATGATGAACGAGAACGTGGCGTGCCGCGCCTTGCCCTTCGACTGGGTCTCCGGAATGATGTCGTCCGCGATCACGAACAGCATGGCACCGGCAGCGAACGCCATGCCGATCGGCAGCAACGTAAAGAAGATCGAGACCGCGGCCACGCCCAGGAAGCCGCCGACCGGTTCGACCAGCCCGGTCAGCGTGGCGATGAACACCGCCTGTCCACGCCGGTAGCCCAGCGCCACTAGCGGCAACGCGACGGCCAGACCTTCCGGAATGTTCTGCAATGCGATGGCGATCGCCAGCACCACGCCATTGTGCCAGTCGCCGGCGCCAAAACTGACACCGACCGCCATGCCTTCGGGAAAATTGTGCAGCGTGATGGCCGCGATGAACAGCCAGATTTTCCGCAACGAACCGATCAGATCGCTCTTGCTGGCGAGATAGCGCTCGTACGGAAGAAAGCGGTCCGCCAGCTCCAGAAAGGCGGCGCCCACCAGGATCCCGCCGGCGACGGCGAAAATCCCTCGGCCGGGCCAAACCTGATTACCGTAATCGATGCCGGGAACCAGCAGCGAAAATGCCGTCGCAGCCAGCATGACACCGGCGGCACCGCCCAGCATGGCATATAAAGTCCGCTGCGAAACGCGCTTGACGAAGAGCGCCGGCAGCGCCCCCAGGCCGGTCGCCAGACCGGCCAGCATGCTCGCCAGCGCTCCGGCTGCGATGATCGGACTGACATAGAAATAAATGATCGTCAGCACCAGAGTCACGCCGAAGGCCAGCGAACCGACGATCAGAAGTCGCTGGGCCAACAACGGCAAGGCCCGGTATCGCCGATAGACCGCCCACGCGTCGAGTCGGCGTTGCAAGGCCCGGCGGGCGGAATGGAACATGAACGGAAATTTCCTGGTGTTGGGGACGGCCGGATGACACCGCCCCGAGGCGGATCCTCGGAGCGCCACCGGTGGAATGCTAACCACCACAGCGCAAATCGGCAAGGTCGAGCCCACCGGCGGCGCCGTGGTGTCACCCAGAGGCCCTGCGCCGCCACTGAAAGGCGGGTGTTCTCGTGCGATAATGTGCGTCGAAAAAATGGACATTGGACACGATGCACATCCTGCTCAGTAACGACGACGGCTACTCCGCGCCTGGATTGGTGGCTCTCGCGGAGGCCTTGCAACCGGTCGTCGAATGCACCGTGGTCGCGCCGGAACGCAATCGCAGCGGTGCCAGCAACTCTCTCACGCTCGAACGCCCGCTCCGCGTCTCCCGGGCCGACAACGGCTTCATCAAGGTGGACGGCACTCCGACCGACTGCGTGCACCTGGCCATCACTGGGCTGCTGGACCGCGAACCGGATATGGTCTTCGCCGGCATCAACCATGGTGCCAATCTGGGCGACGACGTCATTTACTCGGGTACCGTGGCTGCGGCCACCGAAGGCCGGTTTCTGGGACTTCCGGCCGTTGCCATTTCACTCGGCGGCAACAATCCCGTTCATTTCGAAACGGCGGCCAGCGTGGCGGTCACCCTGTTGCGGCGAATCCAGCAGCATCCGATTCCTGCGGACACGATTCTGAACGTCAACGTGCCCGACCTCCCGCTGGACCAAATCCGAGGCTATCAGGCGACCCGATTGGGCCAGCGTCACAAGGCAGAGCCAGTGATCAAATCGACGGATCCGCGCGGCCGCGAGATTTTCTGGGTCGGGTGCGCCGGCCCCGAACAGGATGCCGGCCCGGGCACCGACTTCTACGCGGTGCGCAACGGCTACGTGTCGGTCACGCCGTTGCAGATCGACCTGACCCGCTACGAGAGCGTTTCGATGGTGAGCGACTGGCTGGCGCCGGAGGTCGTCGCGTGAATCGGCGGCTCGAAGGTAGCGGCATGACCTCGCGTCGCACCAGGGAGCGCATGATCCAGCGGCTCGAGGACCAAGGCATCCACAACCGCGCGGTGCTGGACGTGATGCTGCAGACTCCCAGGCACATTTTCGTCGAGGACGCGTTCGCCTCGCGGGCCTACGAGGACACGGCGCTGCCGATCGGTTTCAACCAGACAATCTCGCAACCCTACGTGATCGCCAGGATGACCGAACTGCTGTTGCAACAGCGGGTGCCGGAGAAAGTCCTGGAGGTCGGAACCGGATCGGGCTACCAGACCGCGGTGCTGGCACAACTGGTCAAGGTGGTGTACTCGGTCGAACGGATCTACCCGCTACAGCAGCGGGCACGGCGATGCCTGCAGGATCTCCATCTTCGCAATGTCCGTTTGAAGCACGGCGACGGCTCGGCCGGTTGGGAGGACTACCAGCCCTACGACGGTATCCTGGTCACTGCGGCACCTGCCGAACATCCGCAGCATCTGCTGGAGCAACTGGGTCGAGGCGGCGTGATGGTGCTGCCGCTCGGCCCCGGCCGGGATCAGATTCTGCAACGAATCCAGCGCACGGAAACGGGGTTCGTGGTGGAGGAAATCGAACCGGTCAGCTTCGTGCCGCTACTGAGCGGCGTATTCTAACTTTCGTCCGCATTCCGGAGCATTCATCGCAATGTTGCATGAGCTGATCAACTGGCTGGTGGTGACCATCGGCTCCATGGGTTATACCGGCATCTTCCTGCTGATGGCGATGGAGAGTTCGGTGATTCCGATTCCCAGCGAGATCGTGATGCCGCCGGCCGGCTATCTGGTCCAGAAGGGCCAGATGAACATGACGCTGGTCATCCTGAGCGGCACGTTCGGCAGCCTGGTTGGCGCCTATGCCAACTATTTCGCCGCCCGTTACCTCGGGCGGCGGCTGTTGCTCCGGTACGGCCGTTATGTCTGGATCACCGAAGATCATTTCACCCGCGTCGAGCGGTATTTCCGCGACCATGGGGAGATTTCCACCTTCATCGGCCGCCTGCTTCCGGTCGCGCGTCACCTGATCTCGCTGCCGGCCGGACTGGCCCGGATGAACCACTGGAAGTTCACGCTGTACACGTTGGCCGGCGCTGCGATGTGGGTGACGGTGCTGACCTGGATTGGCTATTTCATCGGGGAAAACCAGGAACTGATCGAACGTTACTCGCGTCACGCGGTGATCGACATCCTGATTTTCAGCGCCGTCCTGATCGCGGTCTACGTGACGATCCAGCGCCGCAAGCGGGAGCACGACTGAGCCCATTCGCTGAACCCCGAGCGCGATCGACTGGGACCGATGCGCCGCCGCCACCCGTTCCCGGCCACACGCCGATGAGCCGCCACGTCCTCGACCACCTGTTCCACCCTGCATCGATCGCAGTGTTCGGGGCCAGCGACCACCCCGATTCTGTCGGCGCAGTGGTCTACCGAAACCTGCTCGAGGGTCGCTTTGCCGGTTCGGTCCACGCGATCAATCCCAAATACACGACGGTCCGCGGCCAGCCGTGTCACGAATCGATCGACCGCCTCAACCAGCCCGTCGATCTGGTAGTCATCGCGACACCCGCCCGCACCGTCCCCGATATCCTCCGCTCCTGCGGGCATCATCACGTCAAGGCGGCGATCGTCCTGTCGGCCGGTTTCGGGGAACGCGAGCGCACCGGCAAGGGCCTGGAACGGGCACTGATCGAGGAGGCACGTCGAGCCGAGTTGCGCTTGCTCGGGCCGAATTGCCTGGGATTGATGCGGCCGCCGCTGGGCCTGAATGCGACATTCAGCAACAACGTCGCGACTGCCGGGTCGCTGGCGATGATTTCGCAATCAGGCGCTCTGTGTACCGCGATCCTGGACTGGGCGAGCTCGCATGGCATCGGCTTTTCGCTGGTGGTCTCGGTCGGCTCCGCAGCGGATGTCGATTTCGGCGACGTGCTCGATTACCTGGCGCTGGATCCGACGACCCGCAGCATTCTGATTTATGTCGAAGGTCTCCGCGATGCGCGTCGATTCATGAGTGGACTACGGGCAGCGGCGCGCGTGAAGCCGGTCATCGTGATCAAAGCGGGACGGCACGCCGAAAGCTCCCGGGCGGCGATGTTCCACACCGGCGCCCTGGTCGGATCGGACGATGTCTTCAGCGCGGCGCTGGAGCGTGCCGGAGTCGTCCGCGCGCATACGATCGAACAATTGTTCGCGGCGGCCCAACTGTTGTCGTCGTCGTCCCGGATCACCGGCGATCGGCTTGCGATCATCACCAACGCCGGCGGACCGGCGGTGATGGCGACCGATTGTGCCGTCGAACGCGGCATCCGGCTCTCCGCGATCAGCGAAAACTTGATGACCGAACTCGATGGCTGCCTGCCGGATCACTGGTCGCACAACAATCCGATCGACATCCTCGGTGATGCCATGCCGGACCGCTATCGTGCCACCGTAGCCGCCTGCATTGCCGACGAGGGGGTCGACGGCGTACTGGCCATGCTGGCGCCGCAGGCGATGTCGCAGCCGACCGAGGCTGCGCAGGCCGCGATCGAAGCCGCCGCCACCAGCACCAAACCGCTGTTGGCGTGCTGGCTGGGAGAACGTCAGGTGGAGCAGGGACGTCGGCTCTTCGCCGACGCGCGAATTCCAAGCTTCGTAAATCCCGAGACCGCCATCGAGGCGTTCGGCTATCTGGTCGAGTACCAGCGCAACCAGCGCATGCTGATGCAGACCCCGGGACCTTTGGCCGAGCTGGAGCCACCCGACATCGAGGGTGCCCAGATGATCATCGAAGGGGCTCTCGCGACCCGCCGGAACCTGTTGACCCCGATGGAGACCCGGGCCATTCTCGAAGCATTCCATGTTCCGACGATTCCGGCACTGATCGCACACTCGCCGAACGAAGCGCTGGCAGCCGCCGAGTGCCTCGGATTTCCGGTCGCGATGAAGATTTCCTCGCCGGATCTCATCCACAAGTCCGATGTCGACGGCGTCCGGCTCAATGTCGAAAGCGCCGAGTCGGTCCGCCATGTCTACAACGATCTGATCGACGGAGTGACCCGAACCCGGCCGGACATCCGCCTGGAAGGCATCAGTGTGGAAAAGATGTACCGCCATCCCCATGGCCGCGAACTGTTCGTAGGCGTGATTCAGGACAGCATTTTCGGGCCGGTGATCAGTTTCGGGGCCGGCGGCACCGCCGTCGAGGTGCTGCGGGACCGTGCGATCGCACTACCGCCGCTGAACGAGCATCTGGCTCACATGTTGATCGGCAAGACGCGCGTGGCCGGTCTGCTCGGCGCCTTTCGCAATCTGGCGCCGATCCACGAGCAGGCGTTGATCCGCGTGTTGCTGCGCCTGTCCGAGATGGTCTGCGAACTTCCCCAGATCCTCGCGCTCGACATCAACCCGCTGATTGCGGACACTCAGGGCGTGTGCGCGCTGGATTCCCGGATGATCGTGCAGTACCGGCCGCCGGGACGGCGGCGCTACGATCACATGGCGATTCACCCGTACCCCAGCAACTGGGCCAGCCACTTCCAGTTGGAGGACGGCTGCGAAATCACGATCCGTCCCATCCGGCCGGAGGATGCGGAGATCGAGAGCGAGTTCGTGCGCCGCCTGTCCGAGGAGGCACGCTATTTTCGATTCATGCAGTCCTTGCGGGAACTCAGCCAGGAGCTCCTGGTCCGCTTTACGCAGTTGGATTACCATCGCGAACTCGCTTTGATCGCGACCACGGTGGTCGACGGGAAGGAGACCGAAGTGGGCGTGGCACGCTTCTTTCCCAACCCGGATGCCGTAAGTGCCGAATTCGCGATCGTCGTGGCCGACGATTGGCAGCAGCACGGCGTGGGTACCCGGCTGATGGGTGTGCTGATCGAAGCGGCGCGGGAGAAGGGATTCACGCGGCTGGAAGGTGCCGTGCTGGCACAGAACGCCAAGATGCTACAGTTCACCGAGAAGTTGGGCTTCACGACCACCGAGATGCCCGACGATCCCGCAGTCGTGCTGGTGGTCAAGACGCTTTGACCGGCGCGGTCGAAATCATCCGTTCCCACTATGACGAGATTGATGGCTCCTGCCGCAAAGCCGAGACGGCTCGCCGACGTGCTCGGGGCGCCACGCGGCCTGGCACCGCTGCTGGCGAAGTGCCGCCACCACGCCAGGCTGCAACGCTTGGTGCAGAGCCGGCTGCCAAGTTTCCTGGCCGATCACTGTCTGGCGTGTGTGGTCAACGATGGACAGCTCATCGTCTATACCGACTCGCCGGCCTGGGCCACTCCACTGCGCTTTGCCTTGCCGGCCGTCCTGACCGAACTGCAGAACGGGTCGGAGCCCGCGCTGCGCCGCATTCAAATCCGCATCCTTTGCCCCCACCAGGCGCGACAGCCGGAGCGCCGGCCGACGATACCGGGATGCAAGGTCATCGGCCACATTCAGGACATCGCAGACTGTTCTGACCCGGAACTCGGCGCATCTCTGGCGCGTCTGGCGGCGACATGGCGCCGGCTCGGGGGCTGAACCGTACCTCGATTCGATGCGCGGCCGTACCGCCGCGCTTGCTGCGGCGGGGACGAGTACCCGTCGCGAAAGCTCAGCGCGCGACGTGCGCCGGTCGCATGTAGGAGATCGGCACCGTATCGTCGTCGCGAAACGTCACCATCTCCCAGGCATCCTTCCGCTTCAGCAACTCCATCAACAGCTTGTTGTTCAGGCCGTGTCCGGATTTGTAGCCGACGAATGCGCCGATCAGACTATGCCCGAGCAGGTAGAGATCGCCGATCGCGTCCAGAATCTTGTGTTTGACGAACTCGTCCGAATAGCGCAGGCCGTCTTCGTTCAGCACGCGGTAGTTGTCGACCACGATCGCGTTATCCATGCTACCGCCGAGCGCCAAGCGCCGTTTGCGCAGGGCTTCGATGTCGCGCATGAACCCGAAGGTCCGGGCACGGGCGACTTCCTTGACGAACGAGGTCGACGAAAAATCGATGCTCGCCGTCTGGCTGTCGCTGTCGAACACCGGGTGATCGAAGTCGATCGAGAACGTCACCTTGAAGCCGTCGTAGGGCTCGAACCGCGCATATTTCTCGCCGTCCTGCACCATCAACCGGCGCTTGATCCGGATGAATTTTTTCGGCGCGTCCTGTTCCTGCACACCGGCCGACTGGATCAGAAACACGAACGGCCCCGCACTGCCGTCCATGATCGGGACTTCCGGCGCGCTCACATCGACATAGGCGTTGTCGATACCCAGTCCGGCAAACGCCGACAGCAGGTGTTCGACCGTCGAGATGCGGACTCCGTCCTTGACCAGGGTCGTCGATAGAGTCGTATCGCCGACATACTGCGGTCTTGCCTCGATCATCACCGGCTCCGGCAAGTCGATCCGACTGAACCGGATACCGGTGTTCGGCGCCGCAGGCCGCAGCGTCAGATAGACCTTCTCGCCGGTGTGCAATCCGACACCGGTCGCGCGAATCATGTTCTTCAGCGTTCGTTGTCTGATCATCGGTGCCTCCTCATTGTCCAGGGAACATTGCCTTCATGTCTCGTCGCGGCGCCGCCCCGTCCGGCATGGACGGGGCCGGGCGCACGCTCCGGCCCATTCCCTCTACCCGAGGTGGAAGGAATCAGCACGAACATCAGTCGGCCTGACGGCGCAAAAATGCGGGAATGTCGAGATAGTCGAGGTCCATCTCCTTGGCTGCTTCCTGGCGGGATTCGAGCTTCGGTTGCCGGCGATGCACCGCAGGCCGCTGCAACTGCTCATAATCGATCTCGCCGGTGTTTTTCTGCACCAGCTTCAGCGCCGTCTCGCCGGACGCGTGCGAACCGGTCAGACCGGTTGCAACCACCGTGACCCGCACTTCGTCCTGCAGGTCGGGATCGATCACTGTGCCGATCACGACCACCGCATCATCGGATGCGAATTCCTTGATCTTGCTGCCTACTTCGTCGAATTCGCCGATCGCGAGGTCCAGACCGCCGGTGATGTTGACCAGGATGCCACGCGCACCCTGCAGGCAGGTGTCCTCCAACAGCGGACTGGCAATCGCACGTTCCGCCGCCTCGCGTGCCCGACTGTCGCCGTTCGCCACGCCGGTGCCCATCATCGCCATCCCCATCTCGGCCATCACGGTGCGCACGTCGGCAAAGTCGACGTTGATCAACCCCGGCCGGGTGATCAGGTCGGCGATGCCCTTTACGGCGCCCAGCAGCACATCGTTGGCCGCCGCGAACGCGTTCATCAGGCTGACGTCCTTGCCCAGTACCGGCAGCAATTTGTCGTTCGGGATGGTGATCAGCGAATCGACGAACTGACCCAGTTCCTCGATTCCCTTCTCGGCGATCTGGCGTCGCTTCCGCCCCTCGAACGCGAACGGCTTGGTGACCACGGCAACGGTCAGGATGCCGGCCTCCTTGGCGATCTCGGCGATGACCGGAGCCGCGCCGGTGCCGGTGCCACCGCCCATACCGGCGGTGATGAACACCATGTCGGCGCCGTCCAGCACCTCCTGGATGCGCTCCCGGTCATCCAGTGCCGCCTGCCGACCGATGTCCGGATTGGCGCCGGCACCGAGACCCTTCGTCAGCGCACTCCCCAACTGAATCACCGAACGGGCCTGGATGCTTTTCAGCGCCTGGGCGTCGGTGTTGGCGCAGAGAAACTCGACGCCGTCGATGTGGTTGCTGACCATGTGGTTCACGGCGTTACCGCCGCCGCCGCCAATGCCGATCACCTTGATGACGGCGTTCTGACTATAGGAATCTACCAATTCGAATTTCATGTTCCACCCTTCCCCAATGACCCTGTGCCTAGAAATTTCCCTGGAACCAATGTCTCATCTTGGCCCAGACGCTCTTGAGACCATCCCCTGCGACGAATTGCCGCTCGCCGGCGATACTGTGCTGGCGCGCGAACAACAACAGACCGACGCCGGTCGCATAAACCGGATTGCGCACGACATCATTCAAGCCAGTGACATGCTGCGGAACGCCGACGCGCACCGGCATATGAAAAATCTCCTCCGACAGTTCCGTGATTCCCTCGATGCGGGCGCTGCCGCCGCTCAGCACCACACCGGCGGGTATCAGGTCCTCGAAGCCGCTTCGACGCAGTTCGCCTTGAACCAGTAGCAGCAGTTCCTCGTAACGCGGCTCCACGATCTCGGCCAGATTCAGCCGCGAAATCTTGCGGGTCGGCCGTTCGCCGATGCTGGGCACCTCGATGGTGTCTTCCAGCTTGGCCAGTTGCGTCAGTGCGCAGCCGTGCTTGATCTTGATCTCCTCCGCGAACTGAGTCGGGGTACGGAGCGCGACCGCGATGTCATTGGTGACCTGATCCCCGGCGATCGGGATCACCGCGGTATGGCGGATTGCTCCATCGGTGAACACGGCGATATCGGTCGTTCCACCGCCGATGTCGACCAGGCAGACGCCGAGATCCTTCTCGTCTTCGGTCAGCACTGCGGTACATGAGGCGAGTTGGTCCAGGATGATGTCCTCCACCTCCAGCCCGCAGCGGCGAATGCATTTGAAGATGTTTTGCGCCGCGCTCACCGCGCCGGTGACGATGTGGACGCGGGCCTCCAGACGAATCCCCGACATGCCGATCGGCTCCCGTATCCCCTCCTGGCGGTCGATCACGAATTCTTGCGGCAGAATGTGCAGAATCTTCTGATCCGCCGGAATCGCGACGGCCCGGGCCGAATCGATCACACGGTCCACATCGCCCTGAGTGACTTCCTTGTCCTTGATCGCGACGATCCCGTGCGAATTCATGCTGGTGATATGGCTCCCGGCGATGCCGGCATAGACCGAGTTGATCCGACAACCGGCCATCAGCTCCGCCTCTTCCACCGCCCGCTGGATCGACTGGACCGTCGTTTCGAGATTCACGACGACGCCTTTCTTCAGCCCCCTCGACGGATGGGTGCCGATTCCGATCACTTCGATCTCGTTGTCATGATTCAGCTCACCCACGATGCAGGCGACCTTCGACGTTCCGATATCGAGTCCGACGATTAGATTTCGATCCGATTTTCTTGCCATGGGCCTGATTGATTACTTCACCATTGGTTCGCTGCCAGTCGGGGCGAATGATCCGTGAGACCCGGCGCACGCTTCCAGACCTCCGGCTTCGGCCCGGCCTGTTCTGCGGGTTCCGGTTCGCTTTCCTGTTCGAAGCGCCAGACGACGGCAAAACCGTTGCGATAACGCAAATCGATCTTCCTGATCGCTGCCGTCTGCCGTGGCCCGAGTTCCGGCAACATCGTCAGCAGGCGGCTGACGCTCGCGAGCGGATCCTGACGCCCGAGGATCAGCTCTTTGCCGTCCGACAATCGGGCCGTCCAGCTCTGGCGGAAATTGGATGACAGCATGGTCACGCGCCAATTCCGCGGTCGAAGCAGTTCATTCATCTTCCGCCAGACATCCAGCACATCGGCTTCCTGTCCCGCCCGTCCGTAAAGCCGCGGAAGGTCGGAAAAACCCTGCAGATCCGGAGGTTCGAAACGCGTCCCGCGGTCGCTCAGCAAGCTGTCTTCGTTCCAGCGCGCCACCGGGCGGTGTTCACGCAATTGCAGGATCAACGTATCGGGCCAGCGGCGAACCGCGCGTACTCGCTCGACCCAGGCGAACGATGCAGCCGCTGCCGCAACGGCATTCAGATCGACGCCGAACACTCCGGTACGGATCAGCGGCGCAATCGCCTCGGTGAATTCCGCCTCGTTCAAGTGCATCGCGGCGCTCTCGATCCGGACGTAGCGCACCGGGTAAGCCGTTCGCATTTCATTGTCCGCAAAACGCCATAACGCGCAAGCCACCCCCACCGCCCCGGCCAGAGCCAACCCCCAGCGCCACCAGCGACGATGCGCGTATCCGCCGGCCACCGGCACGGACGGCTTCACGACGCCACGGGCGCGCGCGATAGACTGGTTTCGAGAATTCGCCATACCAACTCGTCGAATCCGATCCCTGCCGCCGCGGCCGCCATCGGCACCAGGCTGTGATCGGTCATTCCCGGCACCGTGTTGACCTCGATCAGTGCCGGTTCGCCGGCCGCATCGATCAGTAAGTCGACCCGCGCCCAGCCACTGACGCCGAGACTCCTGCATGCCTGCACAGCGAGTCGCTGCAGCCGCTCCTCGGTCTCCGCCGGCAACCCGCTCGGGCAGTGATAACGCGTCGTGTCGGCACGGTACTTCGCGTCGAAGTCATAGAACTGATGCGGCGTTTCCAGCCGGATCAACGGCAGCGGCTCATCCTCGAGCACGCCGGCGGTGTATTCGGCGCCGTCGATCCATTGCTCGGCGAAGACCTCGCAGTCGAATTGCGATGCGACGCTCCAGGCCTCGGCCAACTCGATCGGATTCTCGGCCCGACTCATACCGATACTCGAACCCTCCGCCGCCGGCTTGACGATGACCGGAAAGCCCAGCGTCTCGGCGCTATGCTCCAAGTCCGCCGGAGTCTTCAACACCCGCCAGCGCGGCGTCGGCAGTCCGGCCCCCATCCAGCACAGCTTCGTCCGCAGCTTGTCCATGGCCAACGCCGATGCCAATACGCCGCTGCCGGTGTAGGGTATCCGCAGGTATTCCAGTGCGCCCTGCAGCACGCCGTCTTCTCCGCCGCGGCCGTGGATGATGTTGAACACCCGGTCGTAGCCTTGCCGCCACAAGCGCTCGATCAAATCACCCTGCAGATCGATACCGTCGGCATCCACGCCTCGCCGCTGCAGCGCCGCCAGGACGGCCCGACCGCTGGTCAGCGATACCTCGCGCTCCGCCGCAGTGCCCCCCATCAGCACCGCGACGCGACCGAATTCCTCGGGATGGGCCACCTTGTCAGCCAAATCGCCTCTCCTCCTTCGCGCCCGGCTGTTCGCCGACGATCCGCACTTCCGGCTGCAAATCCACTCCCGATGCTTGCAACACCACCGCCCGGACGTGGTCGATCAAACCCTCGATATCGGCGGCCGACGCGTCGCCGGTGTTGACGATGAAATTGGCATGCTTGGTCGAGACCACGGCCCCGCCGCGTCGACAGCCTTTCAGACCGGCACTCTCGATCAGCCGCCCGGCAAAATCACCCGGCGGATTCCGAAATGTCGAACCGCAACTGGGCACGCTGGTCGGCTGCGATTCGGCGCGGCGCGCCAGCAACTCGCGAATCCGGCCGCGCGCAACACCCGTATCCCCGGACCGCAGGCTCAACTCGGCGGCCAGGAACCATTCGTCGTGGCAAAGACCGGAGACAGCGCGGTAACCCACCGAGAACTCGGAACGATCCCGCCAACGAACCCGCCCGCTGCGATCCACGGTCCGAACGCGGGCAACGATCGCCCAGGTCTCACCACCGAAGGCGCCCGCATTCATCGCCAACGCCCCGCCGAGAGTACCGGGAATGCCCGCGAGGAATTCCGCCCCGACCAAACCGCGCTCGGCGCAGAATCGAGCCACCTGCGCACCGGCCACTCCGCTCTCCGCCATTACGCGGTTCGGACCAAGACTCCGCATCTGTTTCAGTCGGCCTTTGGTACACACCACCGTTCCGCGCAAGCCGCCGTCCCGCACCAGAAGATTGCTACCCAAACCCAGCCAGAACACCGGCTCGTCAGCCGCCAGTCCCGACAGAAAAGCCACCAGGTCGTCCGAATCGGCCGGAAGATAGAACCGGTCGGCCTTGCCTCCGACCCGCCAGGACGTGTGATCCGCAAGCGGTTCGTTCAGGCGGAGGTCCCCGGCCAGCCGTTCATCCGGCCGGCGCCCGGACCGGTCGCGGACGACGGCCCCCGTCATTGCTGCGAACCCGTCTGCCATGCCGCCATGAGCTGAGTCGGCAGATCGGCGGCCACTGCACCGATACTGCCGGCGCCGAGC
Organism: uncultured Methylococcaceae bacterium; assembly: GCA_964644665.1. Classification (GTDB taxonomy): domain Bacteria; phylum Pseudomonadota; class Gammaproteobacteria; order Methylococcales; family Methylococcaceae; genus Methylotetracoccus. The sequence continues at coordinate 58,020 of CAZXXC010000002.1, read as the reverse complement.
GTCAGCACGACATCCCCCGGCTCGATGAGCCCGCACAGGATTTCACTCAATTCGGTCGGGTTCTCGACGAAAATGGGATCTTTCTGGCCGCGCACCCGAATTGCCCGGCTCAGCGAGCGTCCATCGGCCCCGGCCAGCGGCGACTCCCCGGCGGGATACACATCGAGCAAGACCAGGACGTCCGCTTTCGATAGCACCTGCACGAAGTCCTCGAACAAATCCCGCGTCCGCGTGTAGCGGTGGGGCTGGAAGATCAGTACCAACCGGCGATCGGGCCACGCCTGGCGCGCCGATTCCAGGGTAGCATCCAGTTCGCGGGGATGATGGCCGTAATCGTCGACGAACGTGACCGTGGCGCCGCCGCGCTGCAATTCGGCGTTGATCTGAAAGCGCCGACCGATGCCCTTGAACCCGGCCAGCGCCCGCTGAATCACATCATCGGCGATACCGAGTTCCGTGGCGACGCCTATGGCCGCCAGCGAATTGAGGATGTTATGCCGGCCTGGCATGTTCAGCACGATGTTCAGCGCATCCGACCGCCCTTCTCTCAGAACGGCGAATCGACTGGACAGGCCTTGGCGGATGACATCGACGGCACGGATATCGACCCCCTGGCTGTAGCCATAGGTTTTCACGGGCTTACCGATACGCGGTAGCACATCCCTGACCCCCGGGTCGTCGCCGCACACCATCGCCAACCCGTAGAACGGGACGTGATGAAGAAATTCGATGAAGGCTTGCTTGAGCTTCCCGACGTCCCCGCCATACGTCTCCATGTGATCCTGATCGATGTTGGTGACGACGGCGATCACCGGCTGCAGATGGAGAAAGGACGCATCGCTTTCATCGGCCTCTGCGACCAAGTATTCGCCCGCCCCCAACTGGGCATTGGTTCCCGCGCTGTTGAGTTTGCCGCCGATCACGAAGGTCGGGTCGAGTCCCGCTTCGGCCAGGATGCTGGCAGTCAGACTGGTTGTCGTCGTCTTGCCATGGGTGCCGGCGACCGCGATGCCGTAGCGGAAGCGCATCAGCTCTGCCAGCATTTCGGCTCGCGAGATCACCGGAATCTTGCGTTGACGCGCAGCCTGGACCTCCACATTGGAGACGCCAACGGCGGTAGATGTTACCACGACCTGGGCATCTTTCACATTGGCACCGTCGTGGCCGATCGCCACTGCCACCCCCAGATCCGCCAGCCGGCGCGTGACCGCACTTTCCTTCACATCGGACCCCGATACCTCGTAGCCGAGCCCCAGCAACACCTCGGCAATCCCGCTCATGCCCGCACCGCCCACTCCGACGAAGTGAATCCTTCGAATGCGGCTCATACCCGACTGAGCCGTCTGTGGTCGAAGCGTATTCACCGCAACACCGCCTGCAGACACACGGCTGCCACCCGTTCGGATGCGTCCCTTCTGGCCAGGCCGCTTAGCCGTTCACTCATACGCTGGAGTCGATCGGGATCGGTCCAAAACCCGTGTAACTCTGCCGCCAGTCGATCTGCGTTCAGCGCCGTCTGCGGAATACAAAGCCCGCCTCCCGCATCCTCGACAAACCGGGCATTCGCGGTCTGGTGGTCGTCGATCGCATACGGGAACGGCACCATCACCGCAGGCAAGCCGGCCGCAGTCAATTCGCTGAGCGTCATCGCACCGGCGCGACACACCGCGACGTCGGCCCACCGGTAAGCCTCGGCCATGTCGTCGATGAACGCGTCGACCGTGGCGGACACCCCCGCCGCTCGATAGCGCGCCCCGGTTTCATCGCGCATCGCGGTCCCGGTCTGATGACGCACTTCTACCGGAATCTGCAGTTTCGCCACCGCTTCAGGCACGATCAGATTCAATGCCCTCGCTCCCTGGCTGCCGCCCAGAACCAGCACGCGCAGCGGCTCGTCCGGGCGACGCGTCCGGCGCTGCCCGTCCGCATCGGCCAGCGTACGCCGCAACGGATTTCCGGTACACGTTGCCCCAACTTTGGGCGCGAACGCACCGGGAAATGCCTCGAGCACCCTGTCGGCGAACTTGGCAAGCCAGCGATTGGTCGTTCCGGGAATGCGATTCTGTTCATGGATCACCAGCGGAATACCCAAGAGTCGTGCCATAAGCCCCCCCGGTCCCGCGACGAAGCCCCCCATGCCCAGCACCACTTGCGGCCGGCGCCGCATAAAAATCCGCAACACCTGAGCGCACGCCAGCAACAGCAGAAATGGTCCCAGCAGGCGTCGGTACCAGGCTTTGCCGCGGATACCGGCCACCGCTACCGGATCCAACGGGAAACCTGCGTCCGGCACCACGCGTGCTTCGAGACCCTTGCGGGTACCCAGCCAGGTGACCACGCAACCCTCGGCACGCAGATCCTCGGCCACGGCCAAAGCCGGATAGACATGCCCACCGGTGCCGCCGGCCATGACGACTACGCGCGTACCCATGTGGTGCGCATCCTCGATCCACTGTAGCGTCGTTCCAGCGCCTCCGAGCGCACACGCAATAACAACGCCAGCGCAGCACAAGTCACGATCATGCTGCCACCACCGTAACTCATCAACGGCAAGGTCAGACCTTTGGTAGGAAGCATTCCCATATTGACGCCCATGTTGATGAATGCCTGCAATCCGAACCAGATACCGATGCCGTACGCCAGAAAGGCCGCAAAGCGCATGTCCTGCCGTTCCGCCATCTGGCCGATCACGAACGCGCGCCAGACGATCACGCTAAACAGCAGAATCACGGCACAGGCCCCCAATAGTCCCAGTTCCTCACCGATCACCGAGAACAGAAAGTCGGTGTGCGCTTCCGGCAGATAGAACAGCTTCTGCACACTCGAGCCCAGTCCGACTCCGGTCCACTCGCCGCGACCAAACGCGATCAGCGCCTGGGTCAACTGGAAGCCGGTGTTGAGGGGATCGGCCCACGGATCGAGGAAGCTGAGCACCCGCTTGATCCGATACTCGGCCGCAAAGATCAGCACCACCCCGGAAAGCACGACCAGACCCATCAGTACACCGAAAGGCCATAGCCGCGCACCGCCCAGAAACAGCATCCCCAGCGCAGTCGCCATCAGCACCGCAAACGCCCCGAAGTCCGGTTCAAGCAGCAGCAACAGACAACCCACCGACAGCAGAAGCAGCGGATAGAGCATGCCGTAGACGGACGTTCGAACGGTGTGCAGGTGCCGATTGAGATAGCTCGCCACATACACGACCGACAGCAACTTGAACACCTCGGAAACCTGGATGCGCAAACCGAACAGGCTGAGCCATCGGGTTGCGCCGTTGACCTTGGTCCCGAGCCCAGGGATCAGCACCACGACCAGCAGCACCAGACCGAAGGCCAGCAGCATCAGCGAAGACTTCTCCCAGGCATCGAGGCGAATACACGCGACCACGCTGGCCGCGACGACCCCGACCCCGATGTGAACGAACTGGTGCTTCGGAAAAAAGAAGCTGTCGTCGGCGAGCTTCTCGCCCAGGTGCAGGGACGCCGACGAAACCATAATGAAGCCGAGAATCAAAAGGCCGGCAGCCGCCAGCAACAACATCGTATCGACGTAGAATCGGTTCTGACCCCAGGTCAGCACCAGCCCCCTGCTCCGCTTTGACGCAATCACCTGGCTCATGGCGACAGACTCCTCACCGCATCGATGAACACTTGTCCCCGTTCCTGATAATCCCGGTATTGATCGAGGCTGGCACAGGCCGGAGCCAGCAGCACCGAGTCTCCCGGTCGCGCCAGCGCACGGGCCGCGGCGACCGCCTCCCGCATGTTGGCTACCCGCGTGACCGGCACCACGTCGCGCAGGACCTTTTCCAGCAACGGCGCGTCCCGACCCATCAATACCGCCGCTCGCACCTTCTCCGCTGCGAGCGGTACCAGTCCCGAGAAATCGGCTCCCTTGCCGTCGCCGCCGGCGATCAACACCGCCTTCTCGTCCAGACCGGCCAGCGCCGCCATGCAGGCGCCCACGTTGGTCGCTTTCGAATCGTTGATGTACGTGACGCCCTGAATTTCGGCCACCCATTGCATTCGGTGCGCCAAGCCCGGAAAGCTGCGGAGTGCTTCGACCATCGCCGGGCGCGCCAGTCCGGCCGCGCTGCCCAGGGCGAGTGCCGCCAGCGCATTGCTGAGATTGTGGCGGCCGCGGATACGCACTTCCCCAGCAGCCAGCAAGGGATCGTCCCCGACCAGCAGCCAATCCTCGCCACCCCACGATGCGAGGCGGAAATCGAGTGTGGGGTCGTCCTGCAATCCGAACCACAGGCATCGCCGTTCCGGCTCGACCATCTGCGCCACCAGCGGATCGTCACGATTGAGAACCATGGTCCCATGGCCGCAGAAAATGCGCGCCTTTGCCGCCGCGTAACGGTCCAGATCAGCGTAGCGATCCATATGGTCCGGCGTGACGTTCAGCACGGTCGCAGCAGCGCAGTCGAGCAACATCGACCGTTCCAACTGGAAACTGGACAGCTCGAGCACGTACAGTTCCGCGCTCGGTTCCACCAAGTCCAGCATCGGCGTGCCCAAGTTCCCGCCGACCCGGCAACGGCACCCGGCCAGTTCCGCCATGCGTCCCAACAGCGTGGTGACCGTGCTCTTGCCGTTCGACCCCGTAATGCCGATGACCGGCGCCTTGGCCTGGCACGCGAACAGGTCGACATCGCCGAGGATTCGGGCGCCGCGCGCGGCGGCGTCCCGGACCGGCGGCAGATCCAGCGGGACCCCGGGACTCACGAACAGATGGGTGGCCGCCAGGAACGCTCGTTCGTCGAAACTGCCGAGGAACACACCGGCGTCGGGGAGGCTTTCCCGCAGTTCATCCAGACCCGGCGGCGCTTCGCGGCTGTCGACCACGGCGAACCGGATTCCCTCTCCGGCCAGCCTGCGGGCCACCGAAAGCCCCGTCTTGCCCAAGCCGACGATCAGCGCGCGCGAGCGATCATCGAGCCCAAGCGGTTCGAGATTGCCAAAGCGCCGGGTTCCGGTCGGCATTAGGGCATTCATGACTCAACGCAGCTTCAAGGTCGCCAGCCCAATCAAGACCAGAATCACGGTCACGATCCAGAAGCGGACGATCACGCGCGGCTCCGGCCATCCCTTCAATTCAAAATGATGATGCAGCGGCGCCATCCGGAAGATTCTCTTACCGGTCATCTTGAACGACAACACCTGCAGCACCACCGAGACGGTTTCCATCACGAACACGCCGCCCATCACCATCAGCACGATTTCCTGACGGACCAGCACGGCCATCACACCGAGCGCAGCACCCAACGCCAGGGCGCCGACATCGCCCATGAACACCTGGGCCGGATAGGCGTTGAACCACAGGAACCCGAGCCCCGCTCCGACCAGCGCACCGGAGAAAACGACCAACTCCCCCACCTTGGGCACGAACGGTATACCGAGATAGTCCGCAAAGTTGGCATTGCCGGAGACGTAGGCGAAGATTCCCAACGCACCGCCGACCAGCACCGTGGGCAGGATCGCGAGACCGTCGAGACCGTCGGTCAGGTTCACCGCGTTGCTCGAACCGACGATCACCAGATACGTGAACAGCACATAACCGGCGCCGAGGTCGATCACGACCTGCTTGAAGAACGGCACGATGTAATGCGTCTCGACCGGCAGGCTGGCCGTCGCGTAGAGAAACACCGCAGCCGAGAAGCCGAACACGGACTGCCATAGGTACTTATGCCGCGCGGCGAGCCCTTTGCTATTGCGCAGAACCAGCTTCTTGTAATCGTCGACGAAACCGATCAGTCCGAACGCGATGGTCGTCAGCAGCACGGTCCAGACATAGCGATTCGTCAGATCGCCCCATAGCAGCGTACTGACGGCGATCGACACCAGGATCAGCGCGCCGCCCATGGTCGGCGTACCCGCCTTCGAGAAGTGGCTCTGCGGTCCGTCTTCGCGGATGCTCTGCCCGATCTTGTAGCGGCTCAAGCGCCGGATCATCACCGGCCCGACCACGAACGAAATGACCAGTGCGGTCAGAACACCGAGGATTCCCCGGAAGGTCAGGTAGTGAAAAACCCGGAAGAAGTCGAAGTGAACTTCGAGCCAGCGAGCGAGATTCAGCAGCATCCGGCGGCCTCCGTCGCACCGTCTGCCGGCCGTTCGATCGGGTCGTGCCGCCGTCCTGCGACTCCCAGGGCACGTGCGAAGCGGGTCATGCTGCGCCCGCCCGAGCGCCAATCACGCTCCTGACCACTTCCCGATCGTCGAACGGAAGCCGCGCAGAACCGATGTCCTGCACGCGCTCATGGCCTTTCCCCGCTACCAGCACCAGATCCTGCGGCTCGGCGGACTGGATCGCGAACCGTATCGCCTGCCAACGGTCACGCTGTACCGTGATGTCCCTGCGGTTGCAGCCGGACAGGATGTCGGCGACGATCGCATCACCATCCTCGTGGCGCGGGTTGTCGTCGGTCACGACCACGCGATCCGCCCAGCGTTCCGCGGCTTGCCCCATCAGCGGCCGTTTACCCCGATCGCGCTCGCCGCCGCAACCGAACACGACCCATAGCCGCCGCCGGCAATGCGCTCGGAGCGTCTGCAGCACACGATCGAGCGCGTCGGGCGTGTGCGCATAATCCACCACCGCCGTCACGCCGTCTACGCTGCACATGTGTTCCATCCGGCCGGGGACCGGCCGCACCTTCCCCACCCGCTCGGCCGCTTCCGCAAGCCCATAGCCCATCCCCAACAAGACACTCAGCGTACCGAGAATGTTTTCAGCGTTGTAATCCCCGAAGACCGGCGCCCGAACCTCGGCGACGCTCCCTTGGAACCTGACTTCCATCCGGATACCGTCCTGATCCTGTTCGATCCCTTCGACACAGCAGACGGTCGGCACCCGCGGATGGGGGCAACCGGACGCACTGAAAGCAGTGACGTTGAGAGTCGCCGGCACCCGGTCCGCGATTCTCCGAGTGAGCGCATCGTCCGCATTCAATACCAGCGATTCAACGGCGGGAAAGTCCAACAGCCGCATCTTCGCTTCGACATAGGCCTCCAGAGTTCCGTGGTAGTCGAGGTGGTCACGGGTGATATTGGTATAGAGCGCGGAGCGGATACGAACGCCGTTCAGCCGGCCCTGCACCAGTCCGTGAGATGACGCCTCAACCGCGACCGTCGCCACCGAACCGGCGCGCAACTCGGACAGGATGGCGTGCACCTGGATGGCGTCCGGCGTCGTCTGCTCGGTCGCGTGCAGTCGCCCGGGCAGCCCCCAGCCCAACGTGCCGATGACCGCTGCGGGTCGTGGACCGGACAAGGCGTGAGCCAGGAAATGGCTGCACGAGGTCTTGCCGTTGGTGCCGGTCACGGCGATCACATCCAGATCGCGGGACGGCTGATCAAAAAAACGGTCGGCGATATAGCCGACCTTTTGCTGTAGCGATTCGACCGGGATGCACCGAATCTCGGTGCATCCGCGAGCCAATTCGTGCCCGCCTCCGTGTGGATCGTACAGGATCGCACACGCCCCGCGCCGAACGATCTGATGCCGATATTGGAGGCCGTGCCCCTGATGGCCGGCGATGGCGCAGAACAGGTCGCCGGGACGCATCGTCCGGCTGTCGAGGCTGAGCCCGTGCACCACCACCGTGTCGGCCGTACCCGGATCGGCAAAGCCGGACAGTAACTTGCCCAGCGGATATCCCGGTCTGGCGGATGGATGTACCGTCACAGCGGGCCTTCTCCCTGTGCGGTCAACAACGGCATCGAGTCCGGCTGGTCCGGCGGCACGTTCAGCAGCCGGAGCGCACCTTCCATCACGCTGGAGAAAACCGGCGCCGAAACCACGCCGCCGTAAAACTGGCCGGCGGACGGTTCATCGATCATGACCACCATCACCAGCCGGGGGTTGCTCGCCGGCGCCATACCGGCAAATACGGCCATGTGCAGCCCCGAGGTATAGCCGTGACCTGAATTCTTCTTCACGGTGCCGGTTTTTCCGGCGACCCGGTAACCCGGCACGGCCGCCTGATAGGCCGTTCCTTCCCGCGTCACCACCCGCTCCAACATCGTGCGTAACGCGGCGGCTGTCTTGGCTGACATCACCGGATACACTTTCGGGCTTTCATTGCGCCGCAACAGAGAGACCGCCGGAACGGTTCCGTCCTTCGCGAAAGCCAGATAGGCCCTCGCCATTTGCAGTGTGGAGGCCGACACGCCGTAGCCGAATGAAAGCGTGGCCTGGGCAAAATGATTCCAGTTGCGATGATGCGGCAGGCGCCCGACGGCTTCGCCGGGGAATCCGGTGTCCAGCGGCTGTCCGAAACCGAGATTGTTGTAAAAGGCGAAGAACTTCGGCGCCGGAATCGCCAGTGCGATCTTGGTCACGCCCACATTGCTCGACTTCTGAATGATCTTGGTCACATCCAGCACGCCGTAATTGTGAATGTCCTTGACCACATTGGAACCGACCCGCAGCGAACCGGGACTGGTATTGATCACCGTGTCCGGCCTGAACAGCCCGAGTTCCAAACCGCAGGCCACGGCGAACGGTTTCATCGTCGAACCGGGCTCGAACAGATCCGTGATCGCGCGATTGCGGAACACTCCGCTCTTGATCGCTTTGTGGCTGTTGGGGTTGAACGACGGCTGGTTCACCATCGCCAGCACGTCGCCGTTTTCGGCATCGAGCAGCACCAGACTGCCCGATCGCGCCCGATGCTTGATGACCGCCTTCTTCAACTCCCGGTAAGCCAGATATTGCAGACGCTGATCGATCGACAGCCTGACGTCACGGCCGGCCACGGGTTCGCGAACCACCTCGAGGTCCTCGATGATCCGGCGACGGCCGTCCCGAAGAATCCTTCGGTCGCCCTCTACTCCCCGCAGGACGTCGTCGTAACTGTACTCGATACCTTCCTGACCCTTGTCGTCGATATTGGTGAAACCGATGACGTGCGCGGTCACCTCACCGCTGGGGTAGTAGCGCTGATATTCCCGATCGGCATACACGCCGGGAATACCGAGCGACAGAATCCGATCGGCGAATTCGGGACTGATCCGACGTTTCAGAAACGTGAACGTCCTTCCGGCTTCCGCCTCCATCCGGGCACGGATATCGCCCACCGTCACGCCCAGGATCCCTGCCATCATTCGCAGTTGCTGTTCGTCGGGCCGAAACTCCTTGGGGTTGGCCCAGATCGACTTCACCGGACTGCTGATGGCCAGCAGTTCCCCGTTGCGATCGAGTACCCGGCCGCGATGAGCCGCGATCGGCATGACCCCGACGTGCCGCGATTTCCCCTCATGCTGCAGGAACTGCCGATCGAACACCTGCAGGAACGATGCGCGGCCCACCAGCACCAGCATACCAATCAGGATCGCGGCAAGCAGAAAACGCCAGCGTCCCGCATAGTCATCGTCGCGTGAATTGCGATCTGCGTGAGGATAAATCATCATGACCTTGCCACCCACACTAGTGCTGTACAGTGATGTAGATGATCGACTCACGGGCGGGCAACGACATGCCGAGTCGTGTCCGCGCGAGCCGTTCGATCCGGCTGTGTTCCGCCCAGGTATTCTGTTCCAGTTGCAATTGGCCGAGCTCCACGTCGTAAGACTCCAACGCCTGCTCCAAACCTTGAATCTCCGTAAATAGCATCCTCGAGCGATATTTCGCATAGATCACGCCCAGCGCCGAGCCAACCAGCACGACGATCAACAGCAGCGTCATCCTCATACCGGCAACCTCTCCGCCACCCGCAGAATCGCACTGCGGGCACGGGGATTGTCCCGGACTTCATCCTCGCCCGGTTTGCGCGGACCATCGATCCGCATCAAACGCGGCAACGCCGGATCGGCGGCATGATGGCGTATGTCGCCGGCGAGTCCACCCCGGGCTTCGGCGCGCATGAACCGTTTGACGATCCGATCTTCGAGCGAATGGAATGCAATCACCGCCAGCCGACCTCCACTCCGCAAGACCCGGACAGCCTGCGTCAAGCCCTGCTGAAGCTCACTCAATTCCTGATTCACTCGAATCCGGATCGCCTGAAAACAGCGGGTCGCGGGGTGCTGCCCTTTCTCCCAACGGGGTATCGCGGCAGCGACAATCGCGGCGAGCTGCCCGGTTGTGACGATCGTGGCCCGGGTACGATGCGCAACGATCGCCTTCGCGACCCGCCGGGCATAACGTTCTTCGCCAAATTCCCGCAGCACCTGCTCCAGCTCTCTCGCGCCGACCGACCGCAGCCATTCTGCCGCGGTATCTCCCCTCGTACGGTCCATCCGCATGTCCAGCGGACCGTCACGCAGGAAACTGAACCCCCGCTCCGCTTCGTCCAGCTGAGGCGACGAAACACCCAAATCCATCAATACGCCGTCGACCCGGCCCTGCCACCCCAGCGCCTCGGCCTGCACGGCCAGTTCCGCGTAACTCGCCTGCCGAATGCAAAACCGCTCATCCTGAAGCAAATTGAGCGCTGCAGACGATCCGACCGCATCGGCATCCTTGTCCAACGCCAGCAAACGACCGTCTCTCCCGAGCCGATCGAGTACCGCGCGGCTGTGCCCACCGCGTCCAAACGTGCAATCGACATATCGCCCGCCCGGCTGTACCGCCAGCGCATCGAGCACCTCGGCCAGCATCACCGGTCGATGGCACTCCGCTAACGTACTTTCAGAACGTGAGGGATCCGAGTTCAGGTGACAGTTCCCCCAAGTCCTCAAGACTCACCACGTCGTGCCAGGCGTTTCGGCTCTGGTTCCACAGTTCATCGTTCCAGATTTCGAACACCGTACCCTGGCCGACTAGCGCCACGCGTTTCTCGAACCCGGCGAACTGCCGCAGCAGTTCCGGCACCAGAAAACGCCCCTGACTGTCCAGCTCACACTCGGCCGCGTGCCCGACCACCAGACGTTTCACGCGTTTGACGCGCGAGTCTAGCATCGGCAGTTTCATCAGCTTGTGTTCGAACTGTTCGAACGTGGGGAGGGGAAACAATAGGAGACACTTGTCGAAACCGATGGTAACGACCACTTGACCGTCGCAGCATTCTTGCAGCTCCGCACGATACTTCGTCGGTATTGCCATCCGCCCTTTGTCGTCCAGATTGATGGCATTGACACCTCGGAACAATCCCCCCTCCTACACCACGATTCTCCATTTATTCCCACTTTTCTCCACGGAAGCGACTATAGGAACCTGTCTGATCGAAGTCAAGCAGAAGTTTCATGGTTTGTTGAAGGGTTTCACGGTGGCTGAACCGGATCGCACGGCGCTTCCTGCCGACCTCTCCGCATGGATCAAAAATCTTTTCTGATACAGAATGTTATGATTTCGAGCAGATGGACCCGCAGGGCGGCTTGGACGCCGGTTCGAACGGGCACGAGACACCCGAACCGCCGCAACGAAGGGTTGTTTTGGCGATGGGTGAAGATTGGGTGTTGGGCATGCCCGGTGAGTGGTGTCCGGGCGGCATGAGCCTGGCTGGGCTGAGAGATGAATCGGACCGATTACCAAGTTGTCCGACCGCGAGCGGAATGGATGTCCAGAGGAACCGCAGATACTATAAAATGGTGGTATCGCTTGAGTCAAGCACAAGATAATGTGCCGAATACCCCTAACCGAGGGGGGCCGGCGGGTCGTGGCGACCATGCCCGCCCGGCTTCGTCGGCCGGTCCGTTCTCGACGAACGGTGTTCAAGCCCTGAGCAGGGATCTGCAGACGCCTCCAGACGGGGCGGAACGCAGTGATCAGCGGGTGGTGTCGCTGCCGTCAGTCGTGCAATCCCGCAGCAGCCGGAGCAAGTCGCTTTCGAGCAGAACTTGCACGCCCAGTTGCCGAGCCGTCGCCAGTTTGCTACCGGGATCAGCCCCGGCGACGACATAATCCGTCTTCTTGGAAACCGACCCAGCGACTTTGGCTCCCATACGCTCCAGCCGTTCCTTCGCCTGCTCGCGGCTCATCGAAGAGAGGCTGCCGGTCAGCACGAACGAGCGCCCGTCCAACGGACGATCGCCGGCCGCTGCAGTCTGTTGCGGCCAACGGATACCCGCCGCCCGAAGCTTCGCCACGACCTCCCGATTGTGCGGCTGCGCAAAGAACGTTGCGACGTGACCGGCCACCGCCGGCCCGACGTCCCGCACTTTCTGCAGCGATTCGGTACCGGCGGCCATCAAATCATCCAGTGATCCAAAATGGGCGGCCAATGCGCGCGCCGTCACCTCGCCGACATCACGGATACCGAGCGCGTAGAGAAAGCGTGCCAGCGAGGTGGTCTTGCTCCGTTCCAGCGCCTGCACCAGGTTGTGCGCGGACTTCGCGCCCATTCGTTCGATCGAAGCGAGATCGTGCTCCCGTAATGAGTAGAGGTCGGCGACCGTCTGCACCAGTCTTCGTTCCAGCAGGTGATCGATCAGTTTGTCGCCGAGTCCGTCGATGTCCATCGCGCGACGCGAGGCGAAATGTCGAATTGATTCCTTGTGCTGCGCAGGACAGTACAAACCGCCGGTGCAACGCAGGATCGCCTCGCCCGGAACCGATTCGACGCTCGAACCACACGCCGGGCATTGCGCCGGCATCTGGAAACTCTGAGCATCCGTCGGCCGCAGTTCCGGAATCACCTTGACGACCTCCGGGATCACATCGCCGGCCCGACGCACGACGACCGTATCACCGACGCGGATATCCTTACGGCGCACCTCGTCGGCATTGTGCAGCGTCGCGTTGGTGACCGTGACGCCGCCGACGAAGACCGGCGCGAGCCGCGCCACCGGCGTCAGCGCACCGGTCCGGCCTACCTGAACCTCGATCGCCTCGACCCGGGTCGTCGCCTCCTCCGCCGGAAACTTGTGCGCCACCGCCCAGCGCGGGGCACGCGCCACGAATCCCAGGCGCTCCTGCTGCGCCAAGCGGTTCACCTTGTACACGACGCCGTCAATTTCGTAGGGCAGTTCGGCGCGTTGGTCCAACACGCGCCGATAATAGGCGAGACACGCCTGCACGCCCCGGATGGCAGCAACCTCGGGACAAACCGGCAGACCCCATGACGCGCACCGCTGCAGCAACGCATAATGGCTCTCCGGCAAGTCCGCCGACGGAAACTCACCGACTCCGTAACAGAAAAATGCCAGCGGTCGCGACGCAGTGACCTTCGGATCGAGTTGACGCAAACTGCCGGCCGCGGCGTTCCGAGGATTGGCAAAGATCTTGTCGCCGGCCTGAAGCGACCGTTCGTTCAGCGCCCGGAATCCCGCCTTCGGCATGAAGACTTCGCCCCGCACTTCCATGAGCTCGGGGTATCCCTGCCCGGCGAGACGGAGCGGGATGCTGGCGATGGTCCGGACGTTTGCAGTCACGTCTTCGCCGACCTGCCCATCCCCACGGGTGGCAGCCAACGCCAATACGCCGAGTTGATAGGTCAGACTGACCGCCAGCCCGTCGAGTTTCGGCTCGGCCACATAATCGACGGCTTCGGAAGCCAGGCCGAGTCGCTCGTGAATGCGACGGTCGAATGCCGCCACCTCCTCATCGCTAAACGCGTTGTCCAGCGACAACATCGGTAGCCGATGTCTTACCTCGGCAAACGCGTCGAGCGGTGGAGCGCCCACGCGCCGGGTTGGGGAATCCGGCGTCGCCAGTTCCGGGTAGCGCGCTTCCAGTTCGATCAACTCGCTCATCAGCCGGTCGTACTCGGCGTCGGCGATGGTCGGTGCGTCGAGCTGATAGTAACGCCGGTTGTGGGACTCGATCTCCGACCGGAGATCCAGAACGCGCTGCAGGGCCGCAGTCGGAACCGACACGACCTACCTGCAGACCGCTTCCAGCCGGTCCCGCAAATCTCGAATCTTTTCTTCGGTCAGCGTACGCCGCGACTCATCCCATTCCTCGCCATCGAGCTTCTCCGCCAAGTCGCGGCTGGTCTCGAACAGATCATCGAATACTGCGAGCGGATCGGCGACTTTCGACGGCTGAAAAAACAGCACCACTCCCGGGCAGCTGAACGAGTCCATGTCGTCGATCGGAAACGTACCCGGGCGTACCAGACTGGCGACGCTGAACAACGGTTCGCGGAAGTTGCGGTCATAGCGGTGGAAGATGTCCATCTCGCCATGCACCAGGCCGAGATCCAGCAAGGCGTCGCGCAGTTCCTCCCCGGTGAAGGAATCCCCGGGCCGTGCGACGACACTGACCTGGATCAGAAACGGCGCGCCGACTGCGGTTTCCCGCGGCACTTGATTGCGCATCGATATGACACGCTCCACCTTGTCATCCCCGATCTCACGCTGCGAATCCTCATTCCGCCGCAGCGGCCTGACGGTTTCTTCGAATGCGCCGCCGCCGGCATAAACAGCGTCGCCTTCTGCGGCGTCCTGCAGCGGCTCGTCCAACGCCAGTTCGTCGAAAGCGCCCCGTCGTTGAAAAAAGTCTTTCAGGGTGGCGGCGTAGCGGCCCCAAATGTAAATTCCGGCGATGATCAGCACGCCGACCGCGAGCAGAATCATGCGTACCGTGTCTCTATCCATCCCGTCTCCTCAGACTGCAACCAACTCAACCGCCGCCGCGACATCCACCGCCACAATCCGGGAGACCCCCGGTTCCTTCATCGTGACGCCGGCCAGATACTGGGCGATCTCCATCGTCACCTTGTTATGCGTGATGAACAGGAATTGTACCCTTTCGGACATTTCCTTGACCAACCCGCAGAAACGCCCGACATTGGCGTCGTCCAGCGGTGCGTCCACCTCGTCCAGCAGGCAGAACGGCGCCGGATTCAACTCGAAGATTGCGAACACCAGCGCGACCGCGGTGAGGGCTTTCTCGCCTCCGGACAGCAGATGGATCGAACTGTTCCGCTTGCCGGGGGGACGCGCTACGACGGTGACGCCGGCATCGAGCAGATCCCGTTCGGTGAGCTCCAACGAAGCATTACCGCCACCGAACAGCTTCGGAAACATGCTCTGGAACCCGGCATCGATACGATCGAACGTATTCTTGAACAGGCTCCGGCATTCCCGGTCGATTTTCTCGATCGCCTGTAGCAGAGTCTCCAAGGATTCCGCCAAATCCCGGTACTGTTGTTCCAGCTCGTCCAGTCTGGCCTTCTGTTCGGCGTGCTCCTCGACAGCCATCAGATTCACCGCGCCCAACCGAGCCAAGTCTTCGGAAACCCGGTTGATCTCCTGCTGCCACTGTCGTTCGTTCGACTCCCCGGCATTGCCGTCGTCCGGCGCAGCAGGGGTCAGACCCCATTCGCCGAACTGTTCCTGCAAGGTCTCCAGGCGAACCTGATCGCCCTCGAATTCGATCCGTGTCTGCTCGATCTTCTCCTTCCAGCCTTCGATTTCCCGTTCATTGGCTAGCCGCGATTCTCCGAGTTGCCGCATCCGAGCATCGAGTTCGGTGAGTTGGCGGCGACTCTCAGCCAAACGGATTTCGACCTGCTGTCGTTCTCCGCGAAGCGCTTCAAGCCGCGAGCGCTCGCCATCGAGAGGCTGTTCGTCCCGACAGCGGGCACTGAGGCTTTCCAGTCGGCTGGTAGCCTCCGCGCAATGGGCACCGGCACGATCCAGATGACGTTCGGTCAACTGTTCCGAAGAGCGCAGCGTCTCGCACCGGCTCCGGATTGCCCTCAGCTCCTCCTGCGCCACTTCGAACCGCTGCTCCGCTGCATCCCACTGGTCCTGCAACTGCGCCAGGCGGACCCGAATCGCCTCGCTCTGTGCCTCCTGCCGGGCCACACGACCCTCGTTCGAGCGCCACGCCTCGACCGTCTCGTGCCGTAGCTCCGCGGCGTCCGCACTTTGCATCCGAAGCTCTTCCAGCTCCGCCTCCACCTGCTCCAGCCGTTTGCCGGACTGCTGTTGGCGCCCATCGATGACGTGCAGCTGATTGCGCCATTCCAGGATTTCGCGTTCGATGCCGCGGATCTCCAGTTCCAACTGCTTGCGTTCGCTTTCGGCCGCAGCGATACGACGTTCGATCTCGGCGGATTCTTCGACCAGCCGGGCATCACGCTGCGACAGTTCCTGCAGGTCGTGCCGCACCTCGCGCAATTCGCGTTCCCGCTGCAATACACCCGCCTTCCCGTCGTCCCGCTGACGCAAGGCGATCCAACCTGGCCCCACCCGCTCACCGTTGATCGTGACGACCGACTCGTGTTCCCTCAACCGAACGCACGCGGCCCTGGCCGCGGCCAGATCGGGAGCACAGTACACGCCACCGAGCAGCGCCGATAGATTCCAGACGGACTGCACTTGATCCATCAGGCACGGCAAGCCGGTGCCCGGCCGGTCCGGTCGCTCCGGTCGTCGTTCGAACAGCACCACGGAGTCACGGAAGCTCGCTTCGGCCAAATCACCGACATAGGGCGAGGCGTCCTCGACACACAGCGCTTCCAGATGGAGACCGAGCACGTGCTCTACCGCGGACTCCCAACCCTGGGCGACCTCCAGCGACTCAGCCAGGCGGGGTACCCGATCAAGGCCTTTCTGCTGCAGCCAGTGGGTCAATTCCGCTTTGTCTTTGCCCATTGCGTGCCGTTGCAGCAGCTCGAGCGAAGTCAGCCGCCCTTGCGCACCGTGCAGCTCGGCCCGCACGTCGTGAAGCTGCTGGCGGTTGGCCCTCAGTCGCAACTGGCTCTGCTCCACCGCTTCGGTCAGGCTCTCGACCTGCAGACGCAATTCTTCGGAACGCTGTTCCGCCTGCTCGATCGACTGCTGCAGAACGACGCGCTCTCTGTCCTTCAGACTTTGGAGCAGTTCCTCGCGCTCCGCAGCCAGCCGCTGCCGCCGCAATTCGAGTCCGCGTTGTTGGTCCTCGATCTGCCGCTCGCGTGAACGCAACAGCTCCAGTTCGCCTCTGGATCGCAGCAGATCCGCCTGGCTTACTTCCAGGGCCTGTCGGACGGCCTGCAGATCCGCATCCGCCGCCCGGCGGGCAGCGGCTGCGATCTGCTCCCGCTCCAGAACCCGCACCATCTCGTGCTCGCCTTCCAGCAACTCCGCGCGGATGCGTTCCAACTGTTCGCGGTCGTGCTCCAATTCCTGCTCCGCACGGCCACGCTCTCGTTCCAAGCGCTCCAGATCGCGACGGCTCTCCTCACGCGATCGCGTCGCCTGCGTGAGGTAGTCATCGAGCCGGCCGATCTCGGCTCCGACCTCATAGAAGTGCGCCTGAATCTCCTGCAGCGACGATTGATGGGTGTCCCGAAGGTTCTGACACTCGGCCAGCGACGCCTGGATCTCGCGACTGGTCGAAGCACAGCGCCGCAGCTCATCGGCAAAGCGATCGAGTTCGCTCTTGCGTCGACTCTGCGCGTCCTGCGCTCTGGCCCAGCGGACCCGAAGCAGTGCGCCCCGGGCGGCCCGCTCCTGCTCCCTCAGCGCCAGATAGCGCTCGGCCTTCTTCACCTGCCGCTGCAAGCTATCGACCTGCTTCTTCAACTCGCCGCGCAAATCCTCCAGCCGTTCCAGGTTTTCGCGGGTGTGCCGCATGCGGGTTTCGGTTTCGTGTCGCCGCTCCTTGTAGCGCGAGATTCCTGCCGCCTCCTCGATGATTTCACGCAATTCGTCCGGCTTGGCCTCGATCAGACGCGAGATCGTCCCCTGTTCGATGATGGCGTAGCTTCTCGCACCGAGCCCGGTGCCCAGAAACAGATCGGTGATGTCTTTTCGACGACAGCGGGTGCCGTTCAGCATGTAGGTCGACTGACCATCGCGCCCGACCAGCCGCTTGATGGCGATCTTTTGGTAGGCCGCATACTCGCCACCGGCCGTTCCGTGCGAGTTGTCGAACACCAATTCGACCGAGGCGACCCCCACCGGCTTGCGCGTGCTGGAGCCGTTGAAGATCACGTCGGCCATCGTGTCGCCGCGCAGGTGTTTCGCCGAACTCTCGCCCATCACCCAGCGCACGGCGTCGATCACGTTCGATTTCCCGCAACCGTTCGGCCCGACCACCCCGACCAGGTTGCCCGGCAACGGGATCGTCGTTGGATCGACGAACGACTTGAAACCTGCCAGCTTGATTTTTTCGAGGCGCATTTCAGACGCCGCGCGCGGAAAAAATATGCAGACCGTACGGCCGAACAGGGTAAAATCCAGAGCCGCTCGGTGACGAGCGCCGGACGACGCGCATCGCCGATCGCCGCGCCCGAGGTCCGCGCTCAGCGACCGGGGCGTCGTCCGTTATCCCTAAAGCGCACATCTATGCCTCAGCCGACCATCGAAACCTTCAGCAATCCGCAACCGGACCGCAACTACACGATCCATATCGAAATTCCCGAATTCACCTGCCTGTGTCCGAAGACCGGACAGCCCGACTTCGCCACCGTTTATCTGGATTACGTCCCGGACCAGGAGTGCATCGAGCTGAAATCGCTCAAGCTCTACATCGCATCGTTCCGGGATCAAGGCGCCTTTCACGAAGCGGTCACAAACCGCCTGTTGAATGATCTGGTCGCCGCCTGCCGCCCGCGCTTCATGCGGGTGAAGAGCCGCTTCAATGTACGCGGCGGCATCTACACCACAGTGGTGGTCCGGCACCGTGAGCCGTCCTGGCAACCGGACGAACCCGTCGACCTCACCTGATCGCCCCTGCCGGTTGTCGGCCGCAGGATCAGCGGCCTGTAGAAACCGGTTCCGCGACCCGGCCGACCGGAGAAAAGCTCTGCCGGTGAGCCGCGCAACCGCCCTGTCGCTCCAGACACCGGCGATGGTCGAGGGTCGGGTAACCCTTGTTTTGGCGGAACCGATAGCCCGGGCACAGCCGGTCGAGCACCTCCATCTCCAGATCGCGGGCCACCTTGGCGAGTATCGAGGCCGCCATGATCTCGGGAAAGATCGTATCGCCCCGAACCACCGCTTCTCCGGCCCAATCCCCCGGCAGGAACCGGTTGCCGTCCACGCGCACCCAGTCCGGCCGGTAGGACAGGCCGGCGAGCGCCCGTTCCATCGCCAACAGGGAAGCATGGAGCACGTTCAGCCGGTCGACTTCGCTGGCTTCGGCACGGCCGATTGACCAGGCCAGCGCGTTCGCCGCGATCCGCTCCGCCAGTTCCTGCCGCCGGCCCGCTGACAGGCGCTTGGAATCGTCGAGTCCCGAAATGGTACGGGAGGAAGAGGGTACCAGGATGACCGCGGCGGCGATCACCGGACCCGCCAGTGCCCCTCGCCCCACCTCATCCACACCGGCCACCAGGCACGGTCTCGTGACCCGCGTCGGCAATGATCGGCCCTGCACTCAGCGGATGATGCTGCGGCCGGTGTTCTGCAGGAACTCCACCAGCGGCCCAATCTCCGGATAGTCCGAAGCCATGTCGCGCAGCAAATTGATGGCCTCGTCGAGCTTGAATCCGGCCTTGTAGATGATCTTGTAGGCCTTCTTGATCTGTCGGATCGACTCCGACCCGAAACCCTGCCGTTCCAGACCGACCGAATTGATACCGTGCGGCTTGGTCGGGCGACCGCCCACCATCACATACGGCGGAATATCGCGGGAGATTACACTGCCCATCGCCGAGAAACTGTACTGTCCGATCCGGCAAAACTGGTGGACCAGACTGAATCCACCGAGAATGGCATAGTCGTCCACCTGCACATGCCCTGCCAGCGATGCGGCATTGGCCATGATCACACGGTTGCCGATCACGCAATCGTGGGCGACGTGGGTGTAGGCCATGAACAGGTTGTCGTCCCCGATGCGGGTGATCCCCTGCTCTTGAATCGTGCCACGGTGGATGGTGGTGAACTCCCGGATCACGTTGCGATCACCGATCTCGAGAGCGGTCGGTTCGCCCCCGTACTTTTTGTCCTGAGGATCCTCACCGACACTAGCGAACTGAAAAATGCGGTTGTCCGCACCGATCCGGCTCGGACCCTTGAGCACCGCGTGCGAACTGACCACCGTACGAGAACCGATGACCACGTCGGCGCCGATGATCGCATAGGGACCGACCGTCGCATCCTCGGCGATTTCTGCAGCAGGGTCGACGATCGCGGATGGGTGAATCAAGTCTCCTGCTCCGCGGCTGCACACATGATTTCGGCGCTAGCCACGAGTTCGCCTTCAACCTCTGCGCGGCAGGAAAACGCCCAGATATTGCGCTTGTGACGCAGATAGGTCGCCTCCAGCAGCAACCGGTCACCGGGCACCACCGGTCGTTTGAAACGCACCTTGTCGAGCCCGACTAGGTAATAGGTCTTCCCCTTGCCCAGCACGGAAGGCGCCGTCTCGGCGGCCAGAAGGCCGGTCGTCTGCGCCAACGCCTCGATGATCAGTACTCCGGGCATGATCGGCTGATGCGGAAAATGCCCGAGGAAGAACGGCTCGTTGTAGGTCACGTTCTTGTAGGCCAACAGCCGCTTTCCGGGTTCGCAGACGGTCACTCTGTCGACCAGCAAGAACGGATAGCGATGCGGCAGATACTCCTGTATTTGCTGTATATCCAATGAGGTTTCCTTCGGTTGGGAGGCGGGGACGAGGCTCGATCACTGTCCCTTGAAGCTTGCCTGGAGTTTCTGCTCGATCTTGTTGGTGACATCGATGCTCTCCTTGGCATAGACGACGCCGTCGGTCAACAGCAAATCGTAATTGTCTTCCTTGGCCAGCAGTTGAATGGCCTCGAAGATGGACTTCTGCAGCTTGCCCAATTCCTCGTTGCGCCGAAGGTTGAAATCCTCGCGAAATTCGTCCTGGATGCGCTTGGCATCGCGCTTGCGGTTCAGGATGTCGCGCTCCAGCTTCTGTCGCTCACTCTCGCTCATCACCGCCTCGTCCTTGGCGAGCTTTTCCTCCATCGACTTGATGGCCTTCTGCTCGTTCATCAGTTTCGAATCGCGCGGCTTGAACTCGCGCTCCAGTTCCTTCTTCGCCTTCTCGGCCTGAGGGGCCTTCTCCAGCAGGCGCGCCACATTCACGAAACCGATCTTCAACTCGGCGCACGACGCCGCGGTTCCGAACGAGACCAGAACGACAAAACAGAGCAATCTCTTTCGCATATTTAGCTTCTCATACCCATGATCCAAGACGCCAGCCAGCGACTCCGCGCGCCGGACGAGGCGTACCCGGCACGGCGGAGCTCGCGCCGCCCTTCGATTCCAGCGACGCGCAAATCACATATTCGTTCAATTATACAAGAACTCGTTTCGCCGAAGCGAATCGACGGCCGGGGGCCTCAGAACCCGGAACCGAAGTTGAACTGGAAGTTCTGAATCCGATCGCCTTGTTTCGAATTCAGCGGTTGCCCGACACTGAACATCAACGCGCCGAACGGCGACAGCCAACGGGCAGCAATCCCGGCGGAATAGCGGATTTCGCCGAAGTCGTACCCGCCGTTGAACACGTTGCCCGCGTCGAAGAACGGGCCCACGCGGATGTTCCTGCTTTCCTTGATCAGCGGAACCGGCATCTGCAATTCGATCGACCCGATCAATTTGCTGTTGCCGCCAATCGGCAGATTGGTCGAACCTCTCGGACCCAGCGAGTTCTGCAGGAAGCCCCGCACGGAGTTGGGGCCGCCGGCAAAGTAGTTTTCGAAGAAAGGAAATCCTCCTGTACCTCCGTAGCTTCCACCGTAGGCGATTTCGCCTCCCAGCAACAGCGTCAGATCCTTAGCCAGCGGGAAATACTGCCGCGCACGGTAACTGGCCTTGTAGTATTCGAGGTTGCTGAACGGCATCGAGATCAGCGTGGAAAGCTGGTGCGCACCGCCTTCCGTTGCAAAGATCGCACGATTCAAGGTGTCATAGGTGTAACCGAGCGCAATGCTGTAAATATTGAACTTGGTACCATTTTCCTCAAGATACTGAATAAACTCCGTCGGCGTATTGGCATTGGCCTTGATCTGCTGGTTCTGGTAATCGACGTTCGCACGCAGACTGGAAAATTCCGTCAGCGGGACGCCGAAATTGAACCCGGCCTGCGCGATGTTAGTCAAATAGCTGGAAATATTGGCCTGCCCGAAATTACTGCGACGGTAGGCCAGATCAAAACCGGCGCTGATGCCGTCCAACGTGAAGTACGGGTCCAGATATCCGAGCTGGTAAATCGTGTTGACCTGGCTGTTGTTGAACGTGAAATTGACGCGCTTGCCGGTGCCGAAGACATTGTCCTGTGTCACCGCCGCGTTGATGATGATGCCCTGCACCTGGGAATAGCCGACACCCGCGGTGATGTTACCGGACGACTTCTCGACCACGCTGTAATTCACATCGATCTGGTCGCTGGTTCCCGGAACCGCCGGAGTCTCGACGTTGACTTCCTGGAAATAGCCGAGCCGTTCCAGGCGCGTCTTCGAGCGCTCGATCTTGGTCGACGACGCCCAAGCCGCTTCCATCTGCCGCATTTCCCTGCGCAATACTTCGTCCCGGGTCTTGGTATTTCCCTGGAAATTGATACGGCGGACGTAAACCTGCTTTCCGGGATCCACGAAAAAGGTGATATTGACCGATTTCTGCCCTTCGTCGATGTCCGGCACCATGTTGACGTTCGCGAAGATATACCCCTCTTCGCCGAGCCGATCGGAGATGCTTTTCGATGTCTCGGTGGCCAGCTTCCGCGAAAAGGTATCCTGTGGGCCGATCCGCACCAGCGGCAGGATCTGATCGGGCGGTACGATCATCTTGCCGGTCAGCTTCACTTCATTGACCTTGTAGACATCGCCCTCCTTCACATTCACGGTCACGTAGATTTCTTTCTTGTTTGGCGTGATGGACACCTGGGTCGATTCGATCTCGAACTTGATGTATCCCCGGTCCAGATAATAGGAGCGCAGCCGCTCGAGATCGGCCGAAAGCTTCTGCTTCGAATATTGATCGTCCTTGGTGTACCAGGAAAGCCAGTTGGTCGTGCTGAGTTCGAACTCGTCCAGCAGTTCGTCATCGCCGAACGTGTTGTTGCCGACGACGTTGATCTGCTTGATCTTGGCGACCTTGCCTTCGACGATCTTGATAGCGATCGCGACCCGGTTGCGATCCAGATCCGTCACCTCGGAATGGATCGCCAGCCCATATTTCCCCCGACTGTAGTACTGCCGGCGCAGTTCCTGTTCGACCTTGTCCAGGATCTGCCGGTCGAAAACCTTGCCTTCCGACAGCCCGATGCCTTTGAGCGCCTTCAGCAGTTCTTCGGTGCTCATGTCCTTGTTGCCATCGATCGAGATACTGGCAATCGAAGGTCGTTCCTCGACCAGCACGATCAGTTCGTCGCCGTCGTGCCCCAACCGGACATCTTTGAAGAATCCGGTCTTGAACAACGCCTTGATCGACTCTGCCGACTGCTTTTGATCGAACAGGTCGCCGACCCGGACCGGCAGATAGTTCAGCACCGTGCCTTCGGACACTCGCTGCAATCCCTGAATGCGGATCGACCGGATCACGAACGAATCGAACCCCCAGGCGACGTGCACTTGCACCCATAACAGCAGGATGCCTGCGAGGAGTTGAAGGCGGTTCATCGGGATTCGTGGTGACTGCGGTGGAGAGGGCGAACCGCAGCTGAACGGCTCGGAATTCACCGGCCTTATTGTAGGGACTGGCGTCGAAAAAGGGAACGTGAACAAGGCGCCTGCCCTCTGGCCCGGCTTCCTGACCGGGCTACCGTTTCAGCAGGTCCTGCTGCACCTGGTCGATGCTGATGTGACGGATGTTTTTACCCATCGCATAGTAAATTACATACTCGCAGATGTTACAGGCCCGATCACCGATCCGTTCCAGAGAGCGCGCCGACCACATGATTCCGAGCGAAACGGGAATCAGCCGGGGATCCTCCATCATGTAGGTGAGCTGTTGCCGCATGATCGACTCGTACACGCTGTCGACGAGCTTGTCCCTCTCGGCGACGCATAGGGCCGTGTCGACATCCATCCGGGCGAACGAATCGAGCGCATCGCGCATCAACGCGCGCGATTGTTTGGCCAGTTCCCCCAGTTCGGACAGTTGGTTGCGCTTCGGGAAATGGGCCGCCAGATCAATCGCGTGGCGCGCGATGCGCTTGGCCTCGTCCCCGATGCGCTCCAGGTCGGTGATGGTCTTGATCACCGCGACCACCAGCCGCAAATCGCGGGCCGTCGGCTGGCGCAGGGCCAGGATCTGGGTGCACTCCTCGTCGATCGACACTTCCAGCGAATTGACTTTGTAGTCATCGATGATCACGCGCTCAGCCAAATCGGTGTCTCCCTCCAACAGCGATTTCACCGCACATTGGATCTGGTCTTCGACCAGCCCACCCAGACTGAGTACGCGACTTCGGATGTCGAAGAGTTCATGGTCGTACTGCTTCGAGATGTGCTCGTGAAGATTTTCCGGGTCGGGTAGGATCATGGCCTCGTGCAAACCAAAGGCGAATTGCGGTTAATCGGCGCCGCGAACGGATCGGTGGCGGAGATGGGAGGAGACCGGTTCCTCTCGGCCGATAGTGTATCCCAAACGGCGAACGGTGTTCCTACCAGCCGCGAGCGGGAGACCGGGCCGTGGCGATTGGACCAGGAACGGCACGATCGCAATCGCTTCCCGGCGTTCGCCGGCCTGCACATCGCGCGCGGCCGACGGGTTCCGTAACGACTGCCGGATGCCATCCTGACCTAGGCAAACGGCTGATCCGGAATTATGCTCTTGCGCTGCAGGGCCCCCCGCTCACCGTTCGGCCCCGCCCGGGAGCCGGCGGTGCGCCGAAGCCTAGTGAGAATTCCCGGCATTTTCAGGAGACTGTGCAGATTATGAGGGTTCTCGTCACCGGCACCGCCGGCTTCATCGGCGCCGCACTGGCCCAATCGCTGCTGAACCGCGGTGATGAGGTCATCGGCATCGACAACGTCAACGACTACTACGATGTCGCGCTGAAGGAAGCGCGCCTCACGCGCTTGAAGACACTTCCCGCTTTCACGGAAATCCGGATCGATCTGGGCGATCGGGACCGGTTGAACCGCGCGTTCGCGGATTATCGGCCGGCCCGCGTCGTGAACCTCGCGGCCCAGGCCGGGGTTCGCTATTCGCTGGAGAACCCTCACGCCTACATCGATTCCAACCTGGTCGGCTTCTGCAATGTCTTGGAGGCCTGCCGGCATCACGGCGTCGAGCATCTGGTCTATGCATCGTCCAGTTCGGTTTACGGTGCCAACACCCGCATGCCGTTTTCCGTACACCACAATGTCGATCACCCGTTGAGCCTATACGCGGCGTCCAAGAAAGCCAACGAGTTGATGGCCCACACCTACAGCCATCTGTTCCGGTTGCCGACCACTGGGTTGCGTTTCTTCACCGTGTACGGCCCTTGGGGCCGGCCCGACATGGCGTTGTTTCGGTTCACCCGAAACATCCTCGACGGCAAGCCTATCGACGTGTACAACTTCGGCCACCATCGGCGTGATTTCACCTACATCGACGACATCGTCGAGGGCGTGATCCGGGTTCTCGACCGCACTGCCCCGGCAAACCCCGAATGGCAGAGCGATACGCCCGATCCAGGTACCAGCCGCGCGCCTTACCGGATCTACAATATCGGGAATCAGCAACCGGTGGAGCTGATGTACTTCATCGAGGTCCTGGAAGAATGCCTCGGCAGGAAGGCGATCAAGAACCTGTTGCCGATGCAGGACGGCGATGTTCCGGAGACCTATGCGGATGTGGACGATCTGATTCGCGATACCGGCTATCGCCCGAGCACGCCCATCGAAGTCGGCATCGCCCGTTTTGTCGACTGGTATCGGGATTTCTACCGTGATACTTGATCGCCGCGCACGGCCGAGGCTGTAGCCGTGATCGACCTGGCCCATCCACCGGTGCCGCTGCTGGGGTTCGCCGCATGCAGCGGCACCGGCAAGACGACCCTGCTGAAAGCGTTGATTCCGCTGCTCAAGGATCGCGGACTGCGCATCGGCGCGATCAAGCATAGCCATCACCACATCGATATCGACAAACCCGGGAAGGACAGCTTCGAGTTGCGTGCGGCCGGGGCCAGCCCGGTGATGCTCAGCACCTCACGCAGGCGCTTTCTGGTCGAAGAATGGCCCGATGACCGGGAACCTCGCCTGGCCGAGGAACTGGAACACTTCGACAGCCGCGGCCTCGACCTGATCCTGGTCGAGGGATTCAAGCACGAGTCCTTTGCCAAGATCGAATTGCATCGCCCGGCGCTGGGTCATCCGCTGCTGTTCCCGAGCGACGCCAACATCATCGCGATCGCCACCGATGCGCCCCTGCCGGTCAGCCCGCCGATCCGAGAGTTCGACTTGAATCGGCCGGAACAGATGGCTTTGTTCATCCACAGCACCTTTCTGCAACACCGTGGCGGATGATCCCTGCCGTCCCCGGGACGGCACGTCGCTGCAAAGCCTCGAACAAGCCTGCCGGCGCATCCTGGCACAGATGCACCCCGTGGACGGAAGGGAACTCGTCCGCCTCGAATGCGCAACCGGGCGAGTGCTGCACGATGCCGTCATCGCGCCGATCGATTCCCCGCCGTTTGTCAATGCGGCGATGGACGGCTACGCACTCCGCAGCGCGGACACCCGGAGCACCATGCCGGTGGCCCTGAGCCTGGCCGGCACTGCTTGGGCCGGCAGACCCTTTCGCGGCACGGTCGGCTCGGGTCAGTGCGTGCGGATACTGACGGGTGCGGCCCTACCGCACGGGGCGGATGCCGTCGTGATGCAGGAGGAGGTGACCCGGAAAGCGGACCACATCACGCTGCAACGCCCGATCGAGGCCGGGGAATTCGTTCGCGAAGCCGGGCGTGACCTGTCTCGTGGACAGATGGCGCTGCCTCGAGGCAGGCGTCTGACCTCGATCGACGTCGGACTGATCGCAACGCTTGGCATTCCGGCCGTGTCGGTCCATCGGCGCCTGCGGATCAGCCTGCTGGCCAGCGGAGACGAATTGCAGCCCCCTGGCCATGCGCTCAAACCCGGCCAGATCTACGACAGCAACCGTCTCGCCTTGGCATCGTTCCTGGGGTCCCTCGGCACCGAGATCACCGACCTCGGCCGCTACCCGGATGATCCTTCTCTACTTCGATCCGCGCTGATCGAAGCTTCGCAAACCAGTGACGTTCTGATCTCGATCGGCGGCGCTTCAGTCGGCGACGCGGATCATCTGGTTCCGGTGTTGCAGGAACTCGGCCGGATCGATCTGTGGAAAGTCGCGATCAAGCCGGGTAAACCCTTCGCATTCGGACGGATCGGTGAATGTCACGTGTTCGGTCTACCCGGCAACCCGGTCTCCGCGATCGTGACGTTCCTGCAGATCGTGCGCCCCGCGTTGCTCCGAAAAATGGGAACGGAACCTCGGCCGATTCTCCGACTCACCGCCCGAGCCGCACAGCGGATCGTCCGGTCCCCGGGACGTCTCGAATTTCAGCGCGCCTTGTATGTGTCCGGAGCCGACGGCACGCTCTCGGTGACCCCCCTGCCCGGCCAGGAGGCCGACCGGCTAGCACCGCTCGCTGCAGCCAATTGCCTGCTGATCCTGCCGGCCGATCGGGCTGTCGTCGAAGCTGGCGATCCGGTCACGATTGAACCTTTGATCAACTACCTTTAGACTCCAGCGCTCATCGGCGCAATCGGATACACGGCAGTGAACAACGGAATCCTGGTCACCGGCGGAGCCGGCTACATCGGCAGTCATGTGGTGAAACAACTCGGTCAGATGGGCGAGCGGCTGGTGGTGCTCGACAACCTGTCGACGGGGTTCGCCGATGCCGTCCTGGCCGGCGACTTGTTCGAAGGCGATACCGGCGACCGCGACCTGGTCAAGACTCTGATCCGCGACTATCAGGTCGATTCCGTGCTGCATTTCGCTGCGCACACCATCGTTCCGGAGTCGGTATCGGACCCGTTGAAATACTACGGCAACAACACCTGCAACACCCGCAACCTGCTGCAGTGCTGCCAGGAAGCTGGCGTCAAGCACTTCATCTTCTCCTCGACCGCTGCCGTATACGGCATTCCTGCAGGCCCGCTGGCGTCCGAGGAAGCCCCGACCGCGCCGATCAACCCTTACGGCACATCAAAGCTGATGAGCGAGATGATGCTGCGGGATCTTTCCGCCGCGTCAGGGCTGCGCCACGTCATCTTGCGCTACTTCAACGTCGCCGGTTGCGATCCCGAAGGAAAGATCGGCCAGTCCACTCGAAACGCCACGCTGTTGATCAAGGTCGCCGCTGAAGTCGCGACCGGTAAGCGTGAAAAGCTGATGATCTTCGGCACCGACTACCCGACACCGGACGGAACCGGCGTCCGCGACTACATCCATGTCAGTGACCTGGCCGCTGCCCATGTCCAGGCGCTTCGCTATTTGCGTGACGGCGGCGGCTCGCTCACGCTGAACTGCGGCTACGGCCATGGTTACAGCGTTCGACAGGTCATCGACCAGGTTAACAGCATCAACGCAACCCCGATCACCGTCGAGGAGCAGCCACGCCGCCCGGGAGACCCGCCAGAACTGGTCGCCGCGGTCGATCAGATTCATCGCGTACTCGACTGGAAGCCACAATACGACGATCTGGAAGTTATCGTGCGGACCTCGCTGCAGTGGGAGCGGAAACTGACGGGTCGGCAATGAGCACCGCCACACGGGAAACCGCCCGACATTTCATGGCGCAGGTGCGGCATTCTCACGGCGAACCGCGGTAGCTGCGGGCAACGGCCAAGAACGCGAGAAAATCATAGACCCCGTGGATCAGCGCAGGCACCGCGAGGTTTCGCTGTTCCCCGACGTCGAACATCAACCCCAGATAGGCCCCGGTCAGCCCGGCCAGCAGGCCGTATAGCGGCGTCACCCAGTGTGCCAGCGCAAAGATCAGATTGCTGATCACCAGTCCACCAGCCCAACCCCAGTCTCGTTCGAACCACGGCTGCAGCACGCCGCGAAACAGCGCCTCCTCGGCGATTCCGGCCAGCAATCCGAGATACAGCAGGTCGGGAAGGCGACACGCGCTCAGGAACGGCCCGAGTCTCTCGATCAGGAAATCCCGGATCTCCCGCATACCGCCCCGTGGCTGGCGAAAACTCGCCAGAAACAGCATGAACAACGGCAAGGTACCGGCTAGGCCCCAGAATGCGGCCGGCAGGTCCAGCGCCCAGGATTCGAAAGGGTCGATCGCCAGCAACCATCCCAGTACGTAGGAGACGACCAACAAGCCGCCTTCGAATGCAGACGCCAGCAGCAGGAATTGGCGGCGAAGATCGGCCGTATGTCGTTGTTGCATGGATAACATCCGGTTGCCACCTGTGCACTGCCTGGAACAGAGCGGGCGGGCACGGTCAAGTCTCGTCACGTAGCGGTTCGTGTCGCAGACTGAGATGCTCCGGCATCACGTCTTGATCCAGCGTCTTCGCCAACGCGATCAGAAAGACATCCATGATAGCGTGATACGGTAACACCAGCTTGGTGAAAAAGCGGAATAAGGGACTGTAGATCTTGTCCTGTTCGGTGATGGTTAACTCGGTTCCGCCGTCCACCGGTCGAAGTTCGTAAACCCAAGTTCCTGCGAGCGGCAGACCGGAACCGGCCAGGCTGGTCACCAGGCGCCGAGGCGGATCGGAAGCCACGACCCGGAAGTGCACCCTGATGTCCCGACCGCAGACTTCGTACCAACTGGGAAGTCCGTCGATTTCGGGACCCGCTTGCACTTCACGCAGGCCGGGGCGCCAGCGGGGATAGGCATCGAAATCCGTGATCAACCGCCAGACCTCATCGGCCGGGGTCTGCAGCCCGATCCGGCTGGCTGCGATGTGCGTCTTCGGCAGGCGCGACCCGATCACGACGACCAAGCCGCCGACCGACGCCACGATCACCAGCAACCAAACGAGAGACATGTCGTTACTGCATTCCTCTGTGCCGCCGGCCCGATGATGACCGCTGCAGTCGATCACCGGGCATGGCCGTCACCAGCTCGAATAAGGATGACGGGACAACGAAGTATTGTAATAGCGGAGATCGTCGGTGACCTCGGAACCGAGCCAAGCAGGCTTTTCGAACTCCTGCCTCGGATCGTCCAGTTCAATCTCTGCAACCACTAGACCTTGATTCGCCCCGCCGAACACGTCCACTTCCCAAACGTTTCCGCCGAACGGTACATGATGGCGAATCTTCTCGATCAGCGGCCCGGCGGCAAAGTCCCTGAGCAGTTGTTCCGCGTCCTGCAGAGGGATTTCATACTCGTACTCCGGCCGTTGGGCTCCCACGGTCGCCCCTTTGATGTTCAGCCATCCCCGGCAACCGTCGGTCCTGACCCGGATCGAGCAGCGCTGCTCGAGGTTCAAATACCCTTGGCAAAGACTTACGGCCTCCACACTGGACGCTTTCCACGCGTCGTCGACGACAAGAAACTTTCGCTCGATTTCGATACTCATCTGGCGCCCCGGCCCCTACCGAACCCGTCATCGGAGGGGTGCAGCCCCAATCCGGGGCGGCACCCGCCGCCTTACCCATCTTTAGACCGGCGCCGGCATCGAGGTTCCGGCCTCTTGAGCCTCGGCCCAGTCTTCCCAATACGGTTTCGGTTGGAACCGGGCATGCAGGAAATCGACGAAGGTGCGGACCTTCGCTGAAAGATGCTTGCGGTGCGGATACACCGCGTGAATTTCCAGTGAAGTCGGCACATGATCGGTCAATACCGCCTGCAAGCGCCCTTTCCGGATATCCTGCCCGACCATATAGGTGGGCAGCAGCACCAGCCCGAGTCCATGTATCGCTGCAATCCGGAGCGCGTCGGCAGCGTTGCTCTCCATGGTGCCGGAGACCTTGATCACGGTCGGCTTGGCTCCGCCCGATTCGCTGAATTGCCATTGGTCCCGGGGCGGCAGACTGGAATTGACCAGGCAGTTGTGCCGTTTGAGATCTTCCGGCGTCTCCGGCATGCCGTGCTTGCGGAAATAGCTCGGCGCTCCGCAAACGATTCGCTGGGAACTCCCGAGTCGGCGCGCAATCAGGCTGGAATCGCGCAGTTCATCGAGGTGGATGGCCAGATCGAAACCCTCCTCGACGAGATCGACATAACCGGCCTGAAGGATCAGCTCGACACCGACATCCGGGTACATTTCGATGTAAGCCGCGATGGCCGGCGCCAGATGATAGGCACCGAAGAACGGCGTGGCGGTCACCTTCAAGACCCCGCGGGGCTCGGTTTGCAGCCGCGTCACGGCGAGTTCGGTTTCCTCGATGTCGTCCAGGATCTGGAGGCAACGCTCGAGATAAACGACGCCCACCTCGGTCAGGCTCAGGTGCCGGGTGGTTCGATTCAGCAGCCGGACGCCCAGGTTGTTCTCCAACTGCATCACGTGCTTGGTCGCCATGGCCCGTGACAGGCCGATCTCCTTGGCCGCGGCAGCGAACGAACCCGCCTTGGCCACCTTGGTGAATACGACCATGCTCGTTAGTTTATCCATCGGAAACCTATCGCGGAGGAACAATAAACGGAAACAATCCACTAGCGGCCACGGCAATTGTCAACGGTGGCCCTCAGGCTCTATAGTCTAAAGCAAACAGCCGCTTATTGACGAGAGCCGTACGAACGCGCGTCGAGCCGCTTCACCGGCGCCGGAACCTCAATGCTAAACTGGCGTCCCGTGCGCTTCGGCAGTCGCCGGTCGGGCGCGCATCGATTCCTTGCAACACCTCTAAGGAGCTTGAACGAATGACATTTGAACTGCCTCCCCTGCCCTATGCCCGCAATGCGTTGGAGCCGCACATCTCGGCAGAGACGCTGGAGTACCACTACGGCAAGCACCACCAGACCTATGTGACCAATTTGAACAACCTGGTGCCCGGTACCGAATACGAAGGGCTGTCGCTCGAGGAGATCGTGCAGAAATCCCCGCCCGGCGGGATTTTCAATAATGCCGCGCAGGTCTGGAACCATACGTTCTACTGGCATAGCCTCTCGCCTACCGGCGGCGGTAAGCCCAGCGGCGCGTTGGCTAGTGCCATCGACGCGACATTCGGCTCGTTCGAGAAATTCAGGGACGCCTTCACGCAATGCGCCGTCACGACGTTCGGGTCCGGGTGGGCGTGGCTGGTCAAGAACGCCGATGGCAGCCTGGCGCTGATCAGCACCAGCAACGCCGGTTGTCCACTGACCGCGGGACAAGTTCCGCTGTTAACGTGCGATGTTTGGGAACACGCCTACTACATCGACTTCCGGAATGCGCGGCCGAAGTATCTCGAAGCGTTCTGGAAACTGGTCAATTGGGAATTCGCCGCCAAGAATTTCGGCGCCTGAGTTCGTCGCGGCATATTCGCTGTCGGCGGTGGCCGGGTCTCCGGCACCGCCCGCAGGGAATCGCCCGCCCCCCAACATGATAAGGAGGACGACGCCATGCCGACCGTCTTGATCACCGGCGCCAACCGCGGTTTGGGTCTGGAGTTCTGCCGACAATACTCGGATGAGGGATGGAGCGTCCTGGCATGTTGTCGCTGTCCCGAATCGGCGACGGCGCTGGCGGGACTGCAGAAATCCGCCGGCGACCTGCAGTTGTATCGCCTCGATGTCGGCGATTTCGATGCGATCGACGCACTCGCTCGACGGCTCGAGGGACACCCGATCGACATCTTGATCAACAACGCCGGCGTCTATGGTGACACGCCCAGAACCGCATTCGGCCGAATCGATTATCAGCGCTGGCTCGAGGTGCTGCGTATCAACACGCTGGCACCCGTCAGGACGATCGAAGCCTTTGTCGCCCATTTACAGGCCGGGGAACGGCGGCTGACCGTCGCGATCACCAGCCTGATGGGAAGCATGGGCGACAACAGTAGCGGCGGAGCACTTCTGTACCGATCCAGCAAAGCCGGCCTGAATGCGGCGATGAAGAGCCTCTCGTTCGATCTTCGAGGCTTCGGTATCGGCGTGTTGATCCTGCATCCGGGCTGGGTCCGAACCGACATGGGAGGGACCAACGCCCCGCTGGAGCCATCGGAGAGCGTCGCCGGCAT
Source organism: uncultured Methylococcaceae bacterium (assembly GCA_964644665.1). Lineage (GTDB taxonomy): Bacteria > Pseudomonadota > Gammaproteobacteria > Methylococcales > Methylococcaceae > Methylotetracoccus. The sequence goes on along the minus strand of CAZXXC010000002.1, from coordinate 25,129 downwards.
GCGGCACGTCATCGACCACTATCAGCCTGCGCTGTCCGGTCGGTTCCTGGATTTCCGCGGCGAATCAGTGCCCTGGTAACGTCCGGCATGAACGGCAACGGCGGGGGGCGGCCGAGGCGGCCGTAGCGTCCGGGGTGCCCTGGCCGACGGCCACGGTCCGTTTGAAAAACCATCGCCGCTGTCCTACCCTTTCAGCGCCCACAAGGGCACCCCGTTCGAATCAAAGGAAAAATTCATGACGATGCTGTTCCGTGGTTTGGTCCTGCTGTTCGTGATGGCCGCCGGCCATGGGCCGGCTGGCGCGGAACCCGCCAGCTATGGCGAGAAGGTTGGCTTGAAATTCGGTTCCGGCTACACCAACATGGTGCTCGGGATGGCCGAGATACCGAAGAACGCCATCATCACGACCAACCAGACCAATGCGCTGTTCGGCGTCACCGGCGGTATCTTCAAAGGCATCCTGCATGGGGTCGGCCGGACCCTCGCCGGCGTCGTCGACCTGCTGACCAGCCCGATTCCTTCCGACCCGATTCCGAAACCGCCCTTTGTCTGGGAGAACTTCCAGACCGAAACCCAGTACGGCCCGGTGCTACAGACGAAATGAACGGTGTCGTGTCCGATGTGGCCGGCGCGGTTTTCGTGTAGACTGCCGCCTGCGTCCGTCCCCTTTGTGGGAGGCGCATCCTTCCATGAGCCATGCTGACCTCAAGCCCATCCTGATGATCACTAAAAGCGGCGGCTCGGGCCTGAACGCGGCGAATTTTCGCTGCCGTCCAGTTTGATCCCCGAACGCCTCGCAGGCAGGCGATTCGACCCGAGCGGCCGGCCGTTCGGAAACTCCGCGCCGGACTGCCTGCGAACGTGATCGCAATCCAGCAACAGACCGCACCATGCAGCCTGCAAACCACGACCGCGGCGCCGCTTCCGCCCGCGATTTTCCCCTCGAAGAATTACTCGGTGCCGCCTCCGCCGCGCTGCCGGAAGGCATCCTGGTCATCGACCCCCGCGGCATCGTTCAATTCGCCAACGCGGCCGCCGAACAGCTTTTCGGATTCCGCCGCGGCGAGCTGACTGGCACCTTCCTGGGCTTGCTGATCACGACCCTGACCGCCGAGCAGACCGAGCCGTGGACGCCGCCCGCCCACGTCGGCGGAATCAGCCGGAAGCAGGCGGGCCGCTGGGCGGCGGAAGGCCGGCGCAAGGACGGCTCCATGGTTCTGCTGCACGGTACCTGCAGCGAACTGGACGGTCGGCCCGGATCGATTACGATGACACTGCACGAGGACTCTACCGAACATCGTGTCCCGCCGCGGGCCGAACTGGCTTCGCTGGCCCTGGACCGAAGCCCGTTCCCAACTTTGATGGTCACTTCGGCAGGCAAGATCGCATACGCCAACGCGGCGTTCTTGCGGCTCGCCGGATGGGGTCCGGACATCGATCCGACCACCCTGCCCGATTCCGACGAGCACTGGCTCGGCGCCGGGCAGGAACTCGCCGACGCCTTGTCCCGATGGTCATCGCGGAAAGACGGCGATTCCCCTGCAGAAACCGAGTCGATTACGGCGATCCGCAACGAGCAGGGCGAGATCACACATTTTCTACTGATCGATCACTCCGCCGCCGCCGACGACCCGACCCGGCACGAACTCGAACAGAGCGAGCAGCGCTTCCGAAAGGTGGCACAAATGGCCGGCGAATGGCTATGGGAACAGGATCCCCACGGCCGCTACACCTATAGCAGTGCAGCCGTATTCGACATCCTGGGCTATCGGCCGGAGGAGATGCAGGGAAAGTACTACCTCGACGTACTGACGCCGGAGGACCGGAAGCACTGGACCGATGCGCTTCCCACATCCCCCAACATTCCGCGGCCGTTTCATCGTCTGACCAATCGCTATGCACACCGGGACGGTCACGAAGTCTTCACCGAATCCACCGGCGAACCGCTGCTTGACGCCAACGGCGACATCGTCAAGTGGTGGGGTGTCGATCATGACATCACCGAACGCAAACGCATCGAGGATGCATTGCGGCTGCGCGATCGGGCGATCGCCGCAGCCGATGTCGGGATCGCGATCCTCGACGCCCGACAGCCGGGATTTCCGTTGATTTATGCCAATCCGGCCTTTTGCCGGTTGACCGGCTATCCCGAACAGGAATTGCTAAACCGCGCGCAGCCCTTCATCCCGGACAACGAAATCGCGCCCGACTGTCTGGCCACTCTGCGCACCGCGCTGCACGAGGGATCCAGTTGCGCGGTGACGCTGCAACTGGAACGCCGCGACCGCAGCACCTTCTGGAGCGACCTGCTGATGTCGGCGGTACACGACGAGACCGGCCGGGTGACGCATTTCATTTGGATCGTGACCGACATCACCGAACGCAAGCGGGCGGCCGAAGCACGGCAGGAACTGGAAACCGCGCGAAAAATACAGTCCTCGCTGCTCCCCAAGTCTGCGCTGCGGACCGATGGGGTCGAGGCGGCGGGCGTCTTTCTGCCGGCCGGTGCCGTCGGCGGTGACTATTTCGACTACTTCGTGACGCCGGAAGGCATCAACGCGACCATTGCAGACGTGTCCGGCCACAACGTCGGAGCGGCGTTGATCATGACCGAGACCCGCAGCGCGTTGCGCACCAAGACATTGGTCGCACGCAACGAGCAGCGCCGCGACGGGCCGGCCCAAGTGCTGGCCGGCCTGAACGAGCTGTTGTTCGACGACCTGAACGGCGCCGAGCTGTTCATCACGATGCTGTATCTGGAGTTCGACCTCGCCACCCGGCGTCTGACGTACGCCAACGCCGGCCACAATCCGGGAATTCTGGTACGGCCGGCATCCGACCACTCAGCCCTGCTCGACGCCGAAGGACTGGTGCTCGGTGTCAGGCAGCAGGTTCCGTTCGAGGAACGGAGTCTGTTATTGAAAGCGGGGGATGTTGTCCTGCTCTACACCGATGGGGTGATCGAGGCAAGGGATGGACAGGGCGAACTGTTCGGCACCGAGCGGCTGACCGCGAACCTGATGGCCCTGGCCCATCTGCCGGTGGAGGAGTTGATCCAACGGCTGATCGATGCCGTTCACGCGTTCGCCGGTCGGTCCGGGCTGGTGGACGACACCAGCATGGTGGCGCTAAAGATCCTCTAGCGGGTCGACGCACTCGTCGGCCGCAGCTTCGGCATCGGCCAGCAACATGACCAGAATGTCCACTGCGGTCGGGGCCGCGGCCCATTGTCGTCGCAACTTCGGCACGCGGGTCAACTGCCCCCGTTTGTTGCACTGCTCGAAGAAGCGCTGCGGATCCGGGTCGTCCGCGGCGAGCACCGCGAGACTCAGTCGGCAAAAGCTACCCAACAGGCGTTCACCGAGCGCGGTCCGAGCCTGCCGTTCGAGCCCACCCGCTGCCGGGCCAACCAGCAGCCCTGCCATCTGCGGCCATCCGAACCACCCGGCGACGCCGAAATAACATTCACCGGCACGCCGGATCGAACATCCGGCCCGCCGCTTGATTTCCGCGATCCACGGAAAAGAGGCCATCGATTCCAGCGCCGGCAATGCCGCGACCGGATCACCCGGCGAATCGGCGGTCCCGGCCGTGATGAAATCCCGGTAATCCTCCCAATCCGCCCGCCAGCGCGACAGCGACGGTTCATCCAGTCGAACCCGCCGCGCGTTCCGCAAGCCCCAGCGACAGAGCAACGCCAGTCCGTCCTCCACCGCAAGCAACCGTTGCAGTTCCACATCGGGCGACTGATCCGCCGTCGCCCGAACGGCGATCCACAGTTCGGTTGCATCGAGCATCCGATCGAACAGACGGTACAGCAGCACGGCACGGGTCATCAGTGCCGGCGTCGGTTCATCCAGCCAGGTGAGAAACGAGACGCCGGCCCGGTCAATGACCGTATTGCAGATCTGGCTGACGGTGATCTCGTAAGCCAACGGGTGTCGGCCCAAGCAGTCACCGAAAGCGCTGCGGATACGAAGAGGGAAGTAGCTCTGGTATAAGTCGGCGAACGCGGCCGGCTGCAGGATTCCCCGCGCCTGCGAAAGCAGTGATTTCAGCACCAGTTTCGACCTGGCCAGCAGAACGGTCAGCTCGGGCCGGGTCAGGCAGGGATCGGCGCGCGCCAGGATCTCGCCACGGACCGGGAACTCCGCACGTTCCCGGTCCAGCATGCCGGAATTCGCCCAGCGTTCCGCCAATTTCAGGAACGCGTCCGGCTCACGCCGGCAGCGGACCTGGTCCAGCGACACGCACAGACTCTGGCTGACGTTGTGGGCCAGAACGCCGGCGCAAACATCCATCGCCAGTTCCTGCAGCAGCGCATCCCGCTCGGCGGCATCCGCGATCAGGCCTTCTGCCATCACCTGGCGCAGCAGAATCTTCAGGTTGACCTCGTGATCGGACAAATCGACGCCGGCCGAATTGTCCAACGCATCCATGTTGACCCGCCCACCTTGCAGCGAATAGTCGATCCGCGCCCGTTGGGTCATCCCGAGATTGGCACCCTCGCCGACCACCTTGGCGCGCAATTGGCCGGCATCCACCCGCACGGCATCATTGGCGTGATCGCCGACCTCATCGTCGTTCTCATCCGTTCCCCGAACGTAGGTCCCGATACCGCCCAACCAGAGCAAATCGACCGGTGCCGCCAGCAGCAATCTCACCAGGCCCTCGGCGTCGACCGTTTCGTGCCGCACACCCAACCAGCGCCGGACTTCCGGCGCCAGCGGAATCTGCTTCGCACTGCGCGCATAGACGCCGCCGCCGGCGGAGATCAGGCTGCGGTCATAGCAATCCCAGGTGGAGGCAGGAAGCTCGAAGAGCCGCTGACGTTCGCGAAACGACCGTTCCGTATCCGGGTCTGGATCGAGAAAAATATGGTGCGAGGAGAAAGCGCCGAGCAGCCGGATATTGCGGGACAGCAACATGCCGTTCCCGAATACGTCGCCGTCCATGCTGCCGATACCGACCACCGAGATGCGCTCCCGATCGGCATCGCGATTCATCTCCCGGAAGTGCCGGCGGACACACTCCCAGGCGCCGCGCGCGGTGATTCCGAATCGCTTGTGGCTGAAGCCCCTGGACCCGCCGCTGGCGAACGCATCCCCCAACCAGAACCCGTGCTGCTCGGCGACTTCGTTGGCGGCATCCGAGAATCCGGCGGTCCCCTTGTCGGCCGCAACGACCAGATAAGGATCCGACCCGTCGTAGGCCAGCACCGATGCATCCGCCGGCGCGATTTCGCCCGGTGCTCGATCGGTTACTTCGAGTAAGCCGCGGATGAAGCGGCGGTAGACACGCTGTCCCGCTGCCGCCCGCCCCTCCGCTTCGGGTGACGGCGTCTTCAACACGAATCCACCCTTCGCACCTTGCGGAACGATCAACGCGTTCTTGATCATCTGGGTCTGCTGCAAATCGAGAATCTCGATGCGCAGATCCTCGCGGCGGTCGGACCAGCGGATGCCGCCGCGCGCCACTTTCGCCCCCCGCAAGTGGATGCCCTCGAATTCCGCGGCGTGCACATAAACTTCCCAGGCGGGACGCGGTACGGTCATGTCGATGACGCCGAACGAATCGATCTTGAGCGCCAACACCGAATCCGCCAGGTGCGGACTCCGGTACGCATTGGTTCGCAGCGTCGCATCGATCAGATTGAACAGGTCGCGCAGCGCACGGTCGTCGCCGACCTCGGTCACCGTGTTCAGCGCCGCCGCCAGCTTGATGCGCAACGGCTCCAGCAGGCATTCCTCGCGTTGGCGGAGATCCGAAGACCCGAGCGCCGGGCTGAATCGCGCTTCGAAGTACTGGAACAGCAGCCTCGCAGTCACCGGATGACCGACCAGCGCCTGCTCGGCGCGTCGCCGCCGGGACGCACCTCCCAACTGGCCGGCGTAGTGGCAATAGGCCCTCAGGATATCCACCTGCTGCCACATGAGGCCGCCGCTGACCGCCAGTTCGTTCAGTGCATCGTTCTCGGCCAGTCCTTGCAGCACCGCTTGCAGCGCATCGAGCAAGCGCCGCTTTGCCGGACGCAGCGGCATCGAACTACCACACCCGGCCACGACGGCAAAGCTCCGAACATACACGGTGCCGCTGTCGAACTCGGCGCTGAACTGGATCTGGTCCAAAACCCGAAGGCCGCTATTTGCGATCAGCGGCATGCACTGGTCCAGCGGTCGCTGCTGACGGCTGATCCACTGCAGATGATCGGTACGCCCGGCCGCGGTTCCGAAGCGGAAGTCCAACATTTCCGGTCGGTCCGCTGTCAGCGCGGCGATGTTCAGGCAGTCGCGCACCGCGGCAGCGGGCGTCAGACGCAATCGGTAATCGGGGCCGAAGCGGCTCAGGAAAGGGGTCAGCAAACGCCGGCAGTGTTCCGGACCGGCACAGCGTCGCAATAGCCGCTCGAACCGATCCTCCCAACTGGCCGCACGGAACCCGCAACGTCGGCGCGATTCCACTAGATCCACCGCTGGTCGAAAGTCGGACAGGAATCGCGCCGCACCGACGATGACCCGCCCATCGCAGGGATCATCCGCTCAACTTCTTCTGCATCTCCAGAACGTTCCCGGACGGCGTCCTGCGGTAGGTCACCGAATCCATCAGCGCGCGAATCAGAAAAATCCCGCGGCCGCTTTCCTCCAGCCCACCCGGGTCGGGCGCCGCCAATTCGTCCAGTGCAAACCCCTGCCCGCTGTCGTGAACCTGGATGGAGAGGACTTCGTCTTCGATGTCGATGCAGACTCGCAGAGTCGTGGACGAACTCACCGCCGACCCGTGCTCGATGGCGTTCCCGACCGCCTCGGTCAGAACCACATTGAGGTCGAACGCGAGCGCCTCGCGGTCGCCGGAATAGGCTTCCAGGCTGCGCGCCAGACATTCCGCGATGTTCCCGACCAGCGCCAGGTACTCCGTTCGATTCGGAACGACGATGTCGACGGCGATGCAGTGCGGTTCCATTCGTGGCTTGCCTACGGAATACTGGCCACCTCGTCCAGGCGGCCGACGATCTCGAAGACGTGATGGAGCCGGGTCAGCTCGAACATGGATTGCACGCGGGGCTGTACCCCCACCAACAGCAGCCTGGCCTGACGCAGGTTCGCGTTCTTGTAGCCGGCCAGCAGCGCACCAAGACCAGAACTGTCGATAAACCGAACCGGACTCAGATCGACCGCCAGCGATGCCACGTTCTTTTCCAGCAAATCCAGCAAATGGCTTTTCAATTCACCCGAATTATGGGCGTCGATCCGCTCCTCCAGCACTCTCAGTACGGTCCAAGGTTCGCCATGCTCGACTTCGACGTTCATGCTTGTTGTTTTACCCCTTCGGTTTGATCCGCATATCGTTCGGGTCCACCACTCACCCTCTCGAGGATGGCCAAGTGCGCCTTGCGCCCGCAGAAGCCCCGGCCCCAGCCCATCGTGCGCAGGCCGGCGCTTCTCCGATGGAACAGGCCGCCGACATCCGGCACCGACTGGCTCGCAGGAACCGCTTCAGCACGCAGCGCCGGAACCGTTGCAGCGACCAGCCGCGAGGTTCCAGCAGCCGATAATGTTGCGGTGGAATCAGATAGACCTCGGCCGGTACCGCCTTCCCGGAGTCGACCGCGACCGGCAAGCGGCGCCGGCGGTAGAAGTCATCCTCGAACCGATCGAGACGACGCAACGCCTGTCGGTCTACGCCTCGGTACAACACCCCTTCGGTACAGGCGCCGGGACGATGGCGAAGCCCCGGATAGCATCGCTCCCGCAGCCGGTACGTGCGATGGTCCCTGAGCAATGCCGGTTGACTGACGAAGCGGCGACGAGACACCGCATGCATGAGCGCCGGAATCTGCAACGAACCATAGGCGAACACATCGACCACCATGGCGCGGATGGTAGTCCCCCGGCGAAGTTCAGGCAACTTTCTGCCGATCGGTGTGCCGATTTGGCTGGGAAGCGCCCGGCTGCGCGCGAGGCGGCGCGCAGGTTTCACCGATACGACGGCCGGTTGGCGCGTCTTGCGCTCAGGTGCCCCGCCCGCTCACAAAAACGTTTGCTCATCGTCGTCGTTGGCAATAACCTGTTGCGTGCCTGAAAGTCGGGCAACACCTTGGATTTGATCAGTGCGTCGGGAGAAAATTTATGCGAATCGTGATGATGAAGTTGATCAACGCCCTGGCTCCACTGGGCCTGGACAAACTGGAACGCGCTCTGCTGTTCGGCGCCGTCCTCGTCGCCGCCTTGGCTTTCGCCACCGGCAGCGTCCAGCTCTCCAGGGATTGGCTGACCTTTCTGTTCCGATGGATGCACGTGCTATCCGGCGTGATGTGGATCGGGCTGCTGTGGTATTTCAATTTCGTGCAGATTCCTTCGATGCCGAAGATTCCGGATGAGCAGAAACCCGCGATCGGCAAGGTGATCGCGCCGGCGGCGCTGTTCTGGTTTCGGTGGGCAGCCCTGGCGACGGTGGTGACCGGTCTGGTCCTGGGCGGGCTGAACGGCTACATCATCGAGGCTCTGCTACTCGGCTACTTCAAGAGCGGGCCGACCCTCTACATCGGCATCGGCATGTGGCTCGGGCTGATTATGGCGTTCAATGTCTGGAACATCATCTGGCCGAATCAACAGAAGGTGCTCGGCCTGGTTCCCGCCGAAGACGAAGAGAAGAAGGCGGCTGCACGGATCGCGATGCTGACCAGCCGGTTCAACACGATGTTCTCGATTCCGATGCTCTACTTCATGGTGGCGGCCCAGAATCTCAACTGACGCGGTTTCGGATCCGGCGCGGATGTCCGCTCGGTCGGCTCTTCGCGCCGGACGTCCCCGCCGCCGTCACATCACCTTCAGCGCCCGCAACCAATCCTCACCTCGCTCGGCGTTGGCCTGCCGGATTGCCTGCGGCGAACCCATCACGACGACCCGCCCGTGGCGGGCGACATCTTCCAGCACGTCGGCAAAGCGGGCGAAATCCTCCGGCGTCGCCGCCAGCACTTCTTCACGCAACTGTTGCCGGCGTTCGTCGGTCATGCCGGTCAGGAAGCGGCTCAGCGAGGTGTATCCCTTGGCGTCCGGCAGCAGATAGGTGTCCATGGATCCGATGACACCGATGATGGTGCGCTCCACTTCCGCCCGGTCGGGCAGATGGTGGCGGATGAAATCCGCAGCCCCGTCGTAGGCGGCCACCGTGCCGGACAGATTCGGATCGCGGTAGGAGAGATAGCAGAGCGCACCGCTGAGCGGATCGAACGCACAGGAACCGCCGTAAGCGCCGCCCTGCACCCGCACCCGCTCCCACAGATAGGTCGTGTTCAGCCAGTTCTGCACGGTCAGCCAGGAGCCGTGCAGGCGGTGTCCCAACGCGTACAGATCGCCCCCCTTGCCGACGAAATTGACCTGGGTCGGCACGGTCAATCCTTCGTCTGCTGCCGGCGCGACCGGCCAGTCGGCTGCAGCGCGATCCGGAGCCTCGGGCAGTTCGTCGAGCCAGGCGTCCAGCTTCGCCAACAGCGTGGCACGGTCAGCCTCATCGACGGTCAGGTTCGCGACCAGCCCGCGGCGGGTGACCAGAGCCGACCATACCCGGCGCAAATCGGCCAGCAAACCGGGCCAATCGCTGCCCATCCGCTCGATCACGGTGCGCAGAAAAAACAGATAGCTGATGCCGTCCATCTGCTCGCTGGCCCAATCCGCGGCGTTGAAGGCCGCGCGCAGCCGCAGGTTCACATAACGCCGGCCGCCGGGCACCAGTCCGCTTTCCATGCCGGCCTTCTCTTCCAGCAGGATCTGTCGGAACCGCTCGCGATCATCGAGACGCAGCGACGACAGCACCTCCAGCAGGATCGCCAGCAGTTCGTCGAACCGCGCCACGGTGCTCTTGGCGCGAATCACGAAGCGTGACAATGCGCAGCGCTCGGTCAGGTGAACTGCGTTGATCGCCGAGGTATGGATGCCGCCGGTGTAGCGCCCGATCCGCCGCGCCAGCGCGGTGAAGTCCTCCCGCGCGGTGCCCATGTCCAGCAGCAGCGCGCCGAGCAGGCCGGCATACGGCAGATCCGCGGCCGAGAGCACCGTGAGATCGAATCCGATGTCCAGATAGGCGATCGCGTTGGTCGGGAGATCATGACTCAGCACGCAGATCCCGTGTTGGCACGCGGCCTCCACCGGAATCGGCCGATTCCGCTTCGGCAAATCGGCGACGCGCAGCGCCGGAATCCTCGCCAGCGCCTCCGGCGGATCGGGCATCACCTGCATGCGCTGCAGCACCTGGGTTTCCTCGATCACACGCTGCAGATCGGCAGGGCTCATTGCGGCCCGCGCCTGTTCGAGCCGAGCGACTTCCGCGCGTTCTCGAGCGGCCAGCCAGTCGCGGTTCGGCCGCATCACGACGGTGCTGCGATGCGGATTGTCGAGAAAGAACCGCTGCAACAGTTCGGTGAACACCGGTTCCCCCTGTTGCACACGCTCCCTGATGCGTTGCAGCGGCTGCTCGAATGCCAACGGCTCGAGCGGGTCCCCGCCGTACAGCCAGGTCTGCAGCGCCTGGATCATGTAGACGATGCCACGCGGGAAATCGCCGAAATTGGCTTCCCGCAAGTTGAATTCGACGGTGTTCAGCGAAGCTTCGATCAACTCGGCGTCGAAACCGGATCGCGCCAATTCCGCGACCGTCACGAGAATCAAGGGCTCGACCCGATCGATATCGGCCGGATCGACACCCGACAGCCCGATCGGAAAATAGGCCTCGCGGCTGTCGTTGTCGACCGACCCGCCGGTCACGTCCTCGCCCAGACCGCTGTCGATCAGCGCTTTGCGGAGCGGCGAGGCCGGCGTGCCGGCCAACAGGTGCGCCAGCAATTCCAACCCCAGAATCAGTTCGGCATCGCGGTGCTCGCCGAGCAGCCAGTTGACCGAGACATAGGCGTCCGCGCGATCCGGCTCTTCACCCGGATCGTAGTCCCGTTCCTCGCGCCGGGGGGCCGACCATCGGGGCTGCAGCGGCAGCGGCGGCTCGATCCGCGTCGCATCGAACGCGCCGAGCCAGCCGTCCAGAAATTCGAGCCGCCGCTGCGGATCATCGTCGCCGTAGAACACCACGCGCGCGTTGGACGGATGGTAGTAGGTCGCATGAAAGACACGGAAACGCTTGTAGGTCAGATCCGGGATCGCCGCCGGATCGCCTCCCGAATCCTGGCCGTACAACGTGTCGCTGAACAGCGAACGGCGGATGTATTCGCCGAGCATCGAATCGGGCGAGGAGTAATTGCCCTTCATCTCGTTGAATACCACGCCTTTGTAACGCAGCGGCCGATCGGGTGCTTCCAGCTCATAGTGCCAGCCTTCCTGCATCAGCGTCCAGCGCGTCAGGTTCGGGTAGAACACCGCATCCAGGTAGACGTCGGCCAGGTTGTACAGATCGGTGACGCTCTGCGAAGCCACCGGATAAAGCGTGTGGTCCGGCCACGTCATCGCATTCAGGAAGGTGTTCAGCGAACCCTTGATCAACTCGACGAACGGCTCCTTCAGCGGGTATTTGCGCGATCCGCACAACACGCTGTGCTCCAGGATGTGCGCGATGCCGGTGCTGTCCTCCGACGGCGTCGCGAACGCGATGCCAAATACCTTGTTTTCATCACCGTTGATCAGGCTCAGCAATTCGGCCCCGCTGTTGCGGTGGCGGTACCTGCGAGCCAGCGAGTTGATTTCCTGAATGTTGCGTTCGTCGATCAGTTCGAAGGCGGGATGGTGCTGAGTCATACGGGAAATCGGCCGAAGGACGGCATTGGACGAGTTGGAGACATCGTAATGGCGCGGCTCACTGCCGCGGTCGTTTCAGCGTGGACGTTGGCGCGCGAGCTTCTTGATCTCGCTCGGAGCCGCCCGAGCCTGCGACGACACTTTATCGTAAACCTCATCGAACGCCTGCCGGCAGAACGGCAGCTGCTCGCGCAACCGGTCGTAATCGCGGTGATCGAACATGGTCCGGAACTGTTCGCGGCTCATCCGCGTTTGGGCATACAAGGCCTGATAACCGTGATGGTCGATCACGAATTGTTCCAACGGACCCAACGCCGCGCGGTTGTCGAAACCGGGCTTCTTGGCGACGCCGTAGGCGCCGATGTCGACATACAACGGATCGACCCTACCGTCCTCATGCCGGAACGGGTGCACCAACCCGCAGTGCAGCGGGTTGTCGTATACCGCCATCGGCGACAGCCAGAGTGGATACAGTTGGAAATGGTCCTCGAAATACTGGATCGAAACTCCCAGATGGGCCATCGGCACCAGCATGTCCTGCAGCGTCTGGTGTCTTTCGCGGAGATTCCGCGTGGTTTCGGTCTCGGTGCGCTTCAGCAGCTCCACTCGGGGCGGCAACGCCCAGCCCAACAGCCAGCGGAACCAGGGCCGGTTGCCGCTCGGGATGATTTCCTCCATCATCCAGAACAGGCTGCGCGTGTGGCGGTGATAATAGTGCCGCAGCGGGATGTACTCGACGCCGTCACGGTCGGCAAGCAGAAAAGTCTCCGCATGCTTGTAGAACCAGGGCTGATACCAGCGACCGATCGGATTCACGCGGCCATCGACACCGGCTTCATCGGTCAGGCTGCCGCACAGAATCACCGCGCGATCGCGGCTATAGACGAGCCCTTCGACGAAATCGTGCCGGTCGGTCGCCCGCGAAGCCGCCTCGAACGCCGCGACGATGTTCTCGAGCCCGTACACGGGCTGGTAGTGCAATCGGACATAACGGCGCGCCGGGATGATCTTCAGTTCGGCCGCGACCAGAAACCCCAGCGTGCCATGGCTCCACGGCAGCAGATAGAACAATTCTGGATTTTCGTCGGCACTGCAACGCAACCGCCTCCCTTCGGCCGTGACGACCTCGAGTGACTCACAGATGTGCTGGAACAGCCCGAACTTGTGACTGCTGGTCTCGACGCCGAAGCCCATGATCAGGCCGCCCACGGTCAGTTCCTCCAGTTCCGGCAGCACTGGCAGGGTCCAGCCGCGGGCCAGCAGCGTTTCGGTGATCTGGCCCATGGTCACCAGCGGTTCCACCCGAACGATGCGCCGCGCCTCGTCGACTTCCAGAATGTCGGACAGCCCGACATCGATCGCCCGGTGCGACAGCTTGTATTTCGGTACCAGCTCGCTCATCGACTTCCATCCCGATCGCGCGGTACAGAGCTTTTGCCGCGCACCCTGCGCCTTCCAGTCCTCGATCTGGCGGATCACGCGCCTCACGCGTTCCTCGTGCCGCGCCGGAGCGCTGTTCATGCGAAACGCGATCCGGTTGCGCAGCGAACGATAGACGCCGTAGCCGACCGACAACGGCAGCAGGAACAGCGTCGCGAACAGGTCACGGTGGTGGGTCAGCAGATACTCGAACAGGCCCTGTCGCGGGGTCCGCGGCCGGTCGGTATCATCGGTCGTAACATTCGTCATGCCGCTGCGCGCCCCGGCTCCGGAACATGCTCGCCGTTGCTGCGCGCCAGGAACTCTTCCCACTTCCGCACCGTCAGTTGCTGGAACATCGGAACCGCCGGATTCAGCTCGATCGGCGGTTCGTCCCAGTAGCGGTCGTACGCATCCTGCTCGGCCTCCAGCGCCACGCCGTCCTCGGTCAGCAGCGGCTTGAACAGCAACGGATTCGACACCCGCAACACGAACTGAGTCAGTTTCTGAGGCATGCGCCACGGCGTGCCGGGAATCTTGAACGCATCGAAATAGAACAGGAAAAACACTCGTGTCCGGCGCGGGCCGATCGGCAGCAGAAAACACCAGTGCTTGATCGAGCCACCGGTGTTGGACCACTGGTAGGGGTATTCATAACACAGCTCGATGAACTTGGTGTTGACCCGCCGACGGTCGACGAACAGCCCGGAATACTTGCCGCCGCCCATGAACGTGTCATAGGTCAGATAGACCCGATGGTCGTCCGCCTCATAGTGGCGCAGCTTGGCATCCGTGAACGGCCGGTACTTGCGGTGCAGAAAGGCGTGCGCAAAATCGCAGACATTGTCGATGATCATGGAATGATGCGCCTGCCAGGTGAAATCGATCGGCACCGACGCCCAAGGGTTCGGCCCCTCGACCTCCGGAATCTCCGGCAGCGGGCGCTCGGCCGCCTTGGCCGGATCACCTGGAAACAGCCAGATGAAGCCGTAGCGGACTTGCACCGGGTAGGTCCGGAGCTGCTTCTTCAAGAGCGGTTTGCCGAAACTGTCGTGCGAATAGTCGACCAGCCAGCCGTCACGGTCGAAGCTCCAGCCGTGATACATGCAGTGCAGCTTGCAATCCTGCACGACGCCTTTGGAAAGTTTGAGTTGCCGATGCGGACAGCGGTTCTGCACCGCGGCCAGTTGGCCGTCCTCACCGCGGTACACGGCGATGGAAGCACCCCAGAACACGATCTCCTTGATCTCGCCTTTCTTGATCGCGCTGTCGTATTCGACGACGTACCAGCAGTCCGGATCGAGGCCCGATGCCCGTGCCTTTTGGCGGGAATTGCGCCCGTCCTCGAACTTCGGGGGGGAAGCAATGGATTCACTCTGACCGTTCTTCATCTTTCAGTCCTCGGGTTACGCTCGCGATACGCAGATGGTCAAGTCGGCCGCTGGGCCGATCGGATCAGGCCCCGCCGCACGAAATCGTCGTACGCCTGCTGCAGCGCCGACGTCAGGCTGGTGGGCCGGTAGCCCAGCTCCCGGGCCGCTTTGGTGTGGTCCGCCCGGCGACGCATCCTGAGCAGCCGCACCGCAGCCGGGGTAAAGCGCCTCGGCTGGTTCGGAAACAGCCGGAACCACGTTCGGTCGGCGATTTCCGCGATACCCGCCATGACCGGCGGCGGAAGCCTGAGGCGCGGGCGGGGCCTGCCGGTAATCCGGTGGAATTCGGTCATCAGATCGTCCACGCTCATGTATTGCGTGCTGATGATGTATTTCTGGCCGGAGCGTCCATGGCGCATCGCCAGCACGTGACCTTCGGCGATGTCATGGCCGGACACGAACTCGAAGCCGCCGGGAATGTAAGCGCGCAGCCTGCCGTGGGCGAAGTCGATCAAGACCCGTCCCATGCGCGATGGGACGTAGTCGTGGGGGCCGACGATCGCGCAGGACGTCGCGACGACGACGTTCAAACCGTCTGCATGCGCGCGCAAGGCCTCGTGCTCGACCAGATGCTTTGTATAACCGTACGGCAACTGCCGCTCGAACGGGTAGAACGGCATGTCCTCATGGCTCGAACGGTCTGGCTCGTGTCCGGTGGCGCTGAGCGAGCCGGACACGACGACTTTCTCGACGCCGTGCCGCAACGCGGATTCCAGCACATGGCGTGTACCCAGCACATTGGTGTCGTAGACGTCCCGTTTGTGCGCCGCGCCTCCCTCGATGGTCGAAACCAGCGCCGCGCAGTGATAAACGTATCGGCACCCGTGAACGGCGGCGGACGTGGCGTCGGCATCGCGCAGGTCGCCGTAAGCCCGTTCGACGTCCAGCCCGTCCATCGCGCCGTTGTCGCGACCGGGACGCATCAACACACGAACCGCCTCGCCTTCGGCCAGCAGGCGCCGCACCAGGTTGGCTCCGAGATGGCCGGTTGCACCGGTCACCAAAATCTTGTCTGTCTGCATCACAACGATGAGGATTCGAGCGGACCGCAGCGGCCGACCTTGATGGAAATCGGCTATTTTACGCCAATCCGGCGCCTTCGGGCCGATCCGACTAGCCGTCGGCACCGATCGTCCGACAGACCCGCCGTGTCGGTCACCAACGTGCGACAAAATCTCGCCCGGAAAATCTCTTGGGAAAATGGACCTTCGAGATCGATCGCGGTCGCCCGCCAGTGCGCCATGCGGCACCCTTTGTTACAGCAAGGAACTCTGATGAAGACAAAGCCCCCGGCCGACAAGCCAGACCTCCGCCGTACCGATCTCGACCCGAACTTCTGGTATCCGCTTAGCCTGTCGCACAAGCTCAAGGTCGGCAAGACGCTGCCGTTGCGGTTTGCCGGCGAACCGATCGTGTTGTACCGCACGGCATCCGGCCATGCAGTCGCATTGGAAGACCGCTGCGCCCACCGGCAGTTCCCGTTGAGCCGCGGCGTCGTCTGCGGCAACGAAATCCAATGCGGCTACCACGCGTGGCGATATGCCGAGACCGGCAGGATCGTCCACATTCCCTATCTGGCGAAGGGGGCAAAGCCGCCGCGCAGCGTGCGCGCTTATCCCTGCCGGGAGGCCCATGGGCTGATCTACGTCTTCCCCGGCGATCCGGCGCAGGCCGATCGGGTCGCGCTTCCGGACTTACCCCTGCATGCGACCGGCGAGTATAAGCCGATGCTGTTCTGCCGGCAGGTCGATTGCCATTATTCGTTCATGCATGAGAATCTGATGGACATGAACCACCAATTCCTGCATCGTCGGCTGATGGGCAACATCAAACCGCAGCTATTGGGCCATTCCAGCGGCGACGGCTGGGTCGAAGCGCAGTATCACTTTCACCACCAGGGCGGTAGCCAGCACGGCGGCGTCCATCTGATGAACATCGGCGGCGAGCGGGACGAAAAGGACTATGACGTGATGACGATTCGCACCGTCTATCCCTACCAGACACTCGAAGTGGCCGGTCAGGACAAGACCCGTCCGAGCCTTTCGTTGTGGTCCGCCTATGTGCCCAAGGACAGCGCCGGCAAGACCTGCCAGAGTTTCGGCGTGTTGTTGATCCGCAAACCGAGAATTCCGTGGCTGCTGAATCTGATCTGGCCTGTGTTGCGCCATTTCACGGAGTCCGTATTCACCGAAGACCGTATGGCGGTCGAGGCGGAGCAGCGGGCCTACGACTCCCAGGGAGGCGATTGGAACCAGGAGGTCTTTCCGGTGCTGCTCGAACTCCGCAGGCTGCTGCTGGCTCACGGCCTGCCCCCCGACTGCCGCACCGCCCCGGCCGCCGATTGCGCATCGGCTCTGGTGCCTGCGGTGAGTTGATTCGGCCGATCTGCCACTCAGACCTTGTCACGCCAGACCCGATTCGGTTCCATGCGGCTTGCTGAAGGCATCCGCCGGGCTCGGGTGTTGCTCGCGATTGGCCTGGTCGCACTGGCGGTGGCGATTTCCTTCCTGATCGACAGGGCCGACCACAGCCCGGAAAGCCGTATCACGCTGACTGCCGGACCGGAAGGCACCACGCGCACCTTGTTCGCCCGGCTGTTGGCGGGCGAGATTGCGACCTACGGTGTCGATGCCCGCGTCATTCCGACATCCACGACGCTGGAAATCTATCGAATGGTCGATACTCGCGAAGTCGACTTCGCGATGGTGAACGGAGCGCTGGATATCGAACGGTACGCCCATGTGCGGGAAGTCATGCCGCTGTACAACGAAGCACTGCATTTGCTGGTGAAACCCGGACTGGCATCCGCCGTCGACCAGAGCTTCGGAGCGCTGCGCGGCCACACGATCAACCTCGGTCCCGTCGGCTCGGCGACCGCGGGCCTCGCGAAGGCGGTGCTGGCTCTGGCCGGGATCCCGCCGGTTTCGGCAACCACCAGCGAGGGCTACATCCCCCGCCAGATCGATCCGGATATCGATCTGGCAAGCCACTCGGGGCAAGACGGTTATGCCGGCCTGCCCGATGCGCTTTTCCATCTGGCCACCCTGCCCTCGACCACGACCCATCGCTATGTGCAAGAGGCACACTACCGCCTGGTCGCGGTGCCGTTCGCCGACGCGTTCCGGCTCAGCGCGGTCTACCTGAACCCGATGGCCCCGCCGCCGGATGGCGAAGTCGAGCGGCACAACGTCTTCGAAACCTTGATCCCGCCGTTTACCTACCAGATCGAACCGGCGGTTCCCGACAAACCGACCCAGACCATCGGCACACCCGTCTACCTCGTCGCCCATGACTCGGTGGCGAACGCCACAGTGGAACGCGTGATGGAGGCGGTACTGGAGTCCCGATTCGCGCGCTTGCACGAACCCGCGATCGAACGCTCGGTGCTGGATCTTCCTCCGCGCCTGGCGCGGCATCCGGGCAGCATCCACTTCCAGCAACGCAGCGAACCGCTGCTGACCGCCGATGACGTCGAAACACTGAGCAACGGACTCAGCGTAGTCGGTGCGGTGGTGGGTACCGCGCTGTTCCTGTGGCAGGCAGTGCGCCAACGCCGCAAATCGCGGCGGCAGCAGGTGCTGCGGGAATACCTGTTGAAGATCGCGGCGATCGAACGCCGGATCGCCGAGACCGAGGCCGCACCCACCTTGGATCTGGAACGTCTCCGATGCTTACAAAGCGACGTGCTGGCGCTGAAAGCCGGGGCTCTGGACGACTATACCGCAGGCGCATTCGCCGAGCAGGAGGTGCTGTTCGATCTGCTCGGCTCGGTCAATGCCGCCCAAGAACATATCGGACAACTGCTGATGCACGTCAGATCCAGCATCGAATCCCAGGCGGAAAGCCAAGGCAAGGCAGCCGACGAACTCTGGGGTCAAGCATCCGGCACCGGAGGCGCCCCGGTCCCGGTCACAGCCGCACGATCCCCTTCCGCATGATCCCGGGCGCTCTCGGTACCGGCTGAGGCTCCGAGGGCGAACGATCGCCCACCGTACGATCGGACTGCCGCGCGACGCGAACTCCGTTCGTCTTGCGACGTCGAATTCACGGTCATCGAGACCGCCCTCCCGACCTCGGTGTTCTCCTGCAACCATCTGCGGCCCCCGCAACTATTGGTGGCGCGAAACCGTGGACCGCTTTCGTCGCCCCCAAAAAGAAACCAAAAATCATCGTCAATCCTGATGTTTCCGGAGCGGACTCGGGTTGGCACGACAATTGAGAAGGTACCAGTGACGCGATCACCGATCGCGGAATCTTCGACTCACCAACTTCAGGAGACATCCGAATGAATGACCCGAAATCCATGATCACGAGCGCCCTGTCTTCGATCGTCGCGCTGGGGATGCTCGGCGCCTCGCCCGAAGCATCGGCAGCGCCGAAGAATGAGATGGAAAAATGCTACGGCGTCGCAAAGGCCGGCCAGAACGACTGCAAAACGATGAGCAGCGCCTGTGCCGGTCACTCGGTACAGGACCGTCAGAAGGACGCGTTCATTGCGCTGCCGAAGGGCACCTGCGAACGGATTGCCGGAGGCAGCGTGCAGCAACCGCGGGCGGAAGCGAAGTGAGCCGCCCGATGGCGCATGTCTCCCCATCGACCCGCGCCAGCGCAACGATTCCGGCTTCGGCCGGAATCGGCTTGCGTGCACCGCACGACCGGGAGGCGCTGGCAACCCGCCCTCCGGTGGGATGGTTCGAGGTACACAGCGAAAACTATTTCGGCCAGGGCGGAGCGTCGCTCTCTCTTCTCGAGCGCATTCGCGCCGATTACCCCGTCAGCCTGCATGGTGTCGGACTTTCGCTGGGTTCCGCCGATGCACTGGACCGCCGGCACCTCAAACGACTCAAGGCACTGATCGCGCGCATCGAGCCGTGCCTCGTGTCGGAACACCTGTCCTGGAACTCCTTCGGGGGTGTATACCTGAACGACCTGATCCCCCTCCCCTATGGCGAGGAAGCCCTCACTCACATGGTGTCCCGCATCGGGCGGGTACAGGATTTCCTGGGCCATCGGATCCTGATCGAGAACCCGGCGAGCTACCTGGAGTTTCGGCCATCCACAATGCCGGAATCCGCGTTTCTGGCCGAGACGGCGCGCCGCTCTGGTTGCGACATCCTGCTGGATCTCAACAACCTGTACGTCTCGAGCATCAACCACGGCTGGGATGCCATCGCCTACCTGCAGGACATCCCAGCGGCACTCGTCGAGGAAGTGCATTTGGCGGGCCATGCCCGCCATCGCTTCGGGGACGCGGAGCTCTGCATCGACACCCACGACCGGCCGATCCCGGGGGATGTCTGGGATCTGTACGAATACGCGCTGACCCGATTTGGGCCGCGCCCGACACTGATCGAGTGGGATGCCGAAATTCCGCCGCTACAGGCGCTGATGAACGAGGCCCGCGAGGCGGACCGAAGGATGGAACGGAACCATGAACGGGCTGCGTGAATTGCAACGCGACTTCCTCCAATCCGTGTTTTCGGGCGATGACCGGATCACCGATCGAATCGTGGACCATGGCCCGGACGCCGCGCACCGTCTCGCGATCTACCGGAACAACACGCTTCTTGGACTGACCGAAGCGCTCGAGAACGGCTTTCCGGTCGTGCGCCGGCTGGTGGGCGACGCCTTCTTCGACGGCCTGGCCCGGGCGTTCATCGCCGCTCACCCGCCTCGATCCGGCTGTCTGATCGAATACGGCGAACGCTTCCCGGCGTTCGTCGCAGGCTACGCGCCTGCCGCGTGCCTTCCGTACCTGTGCGATGTCGCAGAACTGGAGTGGCTATGCCAGCAGTCCCGCCACGAAGCCGATGTGGCTCCGCCGCAACTTTCCGGACTGGCGTCGGTTCCAGCGGCACGTTACGGCGAGCTTCGCTTCCGGCTTCACCCTTCGGCCCGATGGATGGTCTCGCGCTATCCGCTGCATCGTATCTGGGAGGTCAACCAATCAGGCTACTCCGGCGATGACCGCGTCGATTTGAGGGAAGGCGGTTGCCGGCTGATGATCTTCCGACCCGGGTGGAACGTCGAGATCCATCGCCTGCAGCCTGGGGAGCACTGCTTTCTGACCACGCTCGCGGGTCATTCGAGCGTCACGAACGCGCTGAAGCAGGCGTTGGACGCCGACGAACGCTTCGACCTCCTCGACTGCCTCCGGCGCTGGATCGGTCGAGGCCTGATCACCGACTTCTCGCTCTGAACGTGGGGTTTCCCGATGAACACGTCTGTCGATTCCACTCTCACACGCATCTCGACACCGCTACGAAGGCTGGCTACCGGACTTGACGCTCTTTCCCCGCTGGGGGATCTGACCCTGCGCGTCTGGGTCGCTGATGTCTTCTGGGTTTCCGGACTCACCAAGATCCGTTCCTGGGACAGCACACTGTACCTGTTCGAACAGGAGTACGCGGTCCCGTTGCTGCCGGCGCAATGGGCGGCGTACTTGGCCACCGGTGTGGAGCTCGGCTTCCCGGTACTGCTGGCGATCGGTCTGCTCGGACGCTTCGCCGCGGCGGTGTTGTTCCTGTTCAATGTCGTTGCGGTGATCTCCTATCCCGACATCGGTGCGGCGGGGCTGGAGCAGCACAAGGTTTGGGGCATCATGTTGCTGGCGAGCCTGCTACACGGTCCCGGCCGCTGGTCGGCCGATCAGTGGACCGCCAACAGACGCGCATAAATTCGGGCAGAGCGACGAAACACGATGGGAATTCATCTCTGATCATCCGCGTCGTCGGCCTTCCGCCCGGCCGATCTGGTTCCGATCGACGCCGCCACTGGCCGGCCCGAGGTAACGACTGGGTGCTTCTGGAAGGCTACCCGACGCTCAAACGATGAGGAGCGGTACCGAGACCGAGCCACCATCGCACTGCGGAATACCCGCATGCCCGCCGGTTTCGGATTGACCGCGGGGGATTCGGAACGCATCATGGCTGGACCGGAACGCCGTCGCGCTTCGGGTGTTCTGTCCATCCGGCCACCGCATGCCGCGGAACGTGGCGCCAACGTCCAGGAACCGACCATCGTGTGGAACAGGCTGCATGCTATCGTCTGGCCGTTCATCAGCAGCTTGTCGGGCCGAACCGGCCGGCGCGCCCGGGAGCGCCCCTACGACGCCGGAGCCCAAGCGCGTCTCTTGGACTGCAAGCCGATCTTGCACCGTATCCTGACGGAAAACATCATTCCGTTCTGGTACCCGGGCGTCCTCGATCTGCTCCATGGCGGCTATTGCCTGAACCATGATCCCGCTGGCCGCTACCGGGGGCCGGCCGCCAAGGGTTTAGTGAGTCAGGCTCGGACGCTCTGGTTCTTCGCGCGTCTGGTTCGGGACGGCTATCGCAGCGGGGACTTCCGGCAAGCCGCCGACTGCGGCTACCGCTTTCTCCGCGACAGATTGTGGGACCAGCAATCGGGTGGTTTCCACTGGGAGTTCGATCCCACCGGGGCATACCCGCTCAGGAGCTTCAAGCATGCGTACGGCCATGCCTTTGCGCTGTATGGACTCTCGGAATACGCGCTGGCTTCGCAAGATCCCGGGGCCGCCGCCTTCGCGAACGAAGCGTTCAAACAGCTCGACTCCCGGTTTCACGATCCGGTATACGGCGGCTATCTGGAGCTGTACAGCCGCGACTGGAGTCCGCTCCCGGAGACCGAGTCCGGCTACTTCCGCGGCGCCGCAACCGGCGCCAAGCTGATGAACAGCCATCTCCATCTCCTGGAAGCCATTACCGCCTATTATCGCCTCACCGGGGATACGCTCGCACGCGAGCGCCTGCTCGAACTAATCCTGGTGTTGAGCAACGCCGTCGTTCGCAAACAGGCCGGTGCCTGCACCGACCGCCACGACCGGACTTGGAACCCGAATCCCGGGCCACCGCCGGAGCAGGTTTCGTACGGACACGATATCGAAAACATTTCGCTGCTGTGCGACGCATGCGATGCCATCGGCTTGTCGTCCGGGCCCCTGCTGGACCTTTTCCGGACCCTGTTCGCCAACATGCTGCGGTTCGGCTACGACAAAGCCAACGGGGGCGCTTACGCCAGCGGCCCTATCGGCCGTCCCGCTCGCGACCGGGACAAAATTTGGTGGGTACAAGCCGAGACGCTGCTCGGCTCGCTGCACCTCCATCGCCGCACCGGAGAAACGATTTACGCGCAATGTTTCCTTGAAATCCTGAACTGGATCGCTCGTCACCAGGTGGACTGGGAACATGGGGACTGGCACGCGGTGATTCGCACCAACGGGACCGTCACCGGCGACAAGGCGGGGCCTTGGAAGACGCCCTATCACGCCGCCCGCGCGATGATGGACTCTCTCGCACTGCTGGAGCGGCTGCCGCTACAAGGCCACCCGGACTGAAAACGGCTGCGGGCAACCCATGGACGAGCAGGGTGCCGCAGCCACGGTGGTCACCGGATCCGACGCGAACATGGAGCGCGGCACGCACGGCAGTGACCATCCCGTATCCTGATGCCTGATCCCGGTGCGATTTCCCGCCGACGAGCGGCCGATCGCCATGCATTCCATCAACCCGGTGCAGCCACCGGTAGCCGGTCATGGCATGATTGGCCACTGCACTGGCATGCCACATCCCGACGTCTATGGCGATCCTATTGATCGAGGACGACGCCGTCCTCGCAGACGGTTTGATTCACGGGCTTGGCCAGAACGGCCTCGAAGTCGTCGCCGCAACGACCGCTGCAGACGCCGAGCGCCTTCTCGCGACGGGTGACTTCAAGCTCATCCTGCTTGATTTGGGATTGCCGGACGTCGACGGCCTGGAGTTCCTCCAATCGCTTCGCCGTCGCAGGATTCCGATTCCGGCGATCATCTTGACCGCTCGAGACGGCCTGAATGACCGCATCGAGGGTATCAAACGAGGCGGTGACGACTATCTCACGAAGCCGTTCGAACTCACGGAACTCGAGGCTCGAATCCATGCGCTGCTGAGACGGTGTTATGGGGGTTTCGATGCCGAGATTTCGGTCGGTCGGTTGACACTCGACACCCGACATCGGCAGATTCTCGGCGATCGGGAGCCCATCGCATTGTCGAGTTGCCAATACAGCGTGTTGGAACTGTTGTTGACCCAGGCCGGCAAAGTGGTCAGCAGGGACCGGATCGCACGGCGCATGATCCTCGAGGGCGCCGCACAGACCAACAACGCCATCGACATCTGCATTCATCGGCTGCGCCGGCTCATTGCACGGTTCGGTGTGGACATTCAGACGGTGCGCGGGCTCGGCTATCTGCTGGACTCTGTGATCGATGAGAAAAATTAAAAGCCTGCGACACCAGTTGTTGTTGGGCTTGGTCGTCCCACTGCTTCT
The DNA here is from genome assembly GCA_964644665.1 of uncultured Methylococcaceae bacterium. Classification (GTDB taxonomy): domain Bacteria; phylum Pseudomonadota; class Gammaproteobacteria; order Methylococcales; family Methylococcaceae; genus Methylotetracoccus. The sequence continues at coordinate 1,212 of CAZXXC010000002.1, read as the reverse complement.
GTTCGTGACGATCGACACGGTCTTGTCTTATTTCGTGACGTTGCATTACGTTCACGGCGCATACGATCGCTGGCTGATCGACTCGGCGAAGTCATTGACGCAGGAAATCGCGGTTCGAGACGGCAAACCGTTTGTCGAATTGCCGCTCGCCGCATGGGAGATCCTGGAATGGGACGAGACCGATCGCATCCACTTCAAGATCGTGTCCGATCGCGAGGGACTGCTCGCAGGAGATGCCAATGTACCGGAATTGGCGCAGAAGCCGGCTGACCCGTCGGAGCCGGTTCTGTTCGAGGCCGAACTATACGGTGAAACGATCCGTGTGGCGTTGATCCGAACCGGTCACGGCGATCCGAGCGGCCGGATCGACATCTATTTTGCCGAGACCATGAACAAGCGGCGTTCGATGATGCGCGACCTGTTACTCGCGGACCTCATTCCCCAAATCGTGATGATCGTTCTGACCGGAATTTATCTGTTGGCCGGAATCCGAAGGGGTTTGATGCCACTGCATTTCCTGGCAAACGAAATCGCACAGCGTTCGCCGAAAGATCTCAGCCCGATTCCGGATACCCATATTTTCGTCGAGGTTCGCACCCTGACCGACAAGATCAACGACCTGTTGCGGCAACTGGATCACGCCATTGCGACACAAGACCGCTTCATCGGAAACGCGGCACACCAGTTGAGAACACCCCTGGCCGGCCTCAAACTTCAGGCGGAGCGGGTCTTGCGGGAGCGTGACCTGAATACAACGAGGCCGGTACTCGCGCAGATTCTCGGATGCGCCGATCGCATGTCCCATCTGATCGCCCAATTATTGTTGCTGGCAAAATCCGAACCGATCCAAGGAATGCGTGAACCGAAACCGCTTGACCTTTCACAATTGGCCCGCGATGTCTGCATCGAATGGGTGCCGCGGGCGAGGAGGCGGGACATGGAACTGAGCTTTGACAGCCCGATGGAGAGCCTCCCAATACTCGGTGACGAAACACTGCTCAGAGAGCTCCTTGCGAACCTGCTCGATAATGCGGTCAAGTACGGCACGGAGCACGGCCGTATCCGCGTCGCACTGATCTCGCATCCCCGGACCGGCATGATTGTGGAAGATGACGGACCGGGGATTCCCGAGCAAGAAATCGGCAGGGTATTCGAGCGCTTCTACCGCCCACGCAATAGCCCTGGAACCGGCAGCGGGCTCGGCCTTTCGAT
>CAZXXC010000001.1:79254-114275 GCA_964644665.1 uncultured Methylococcaceae bacterium | reverse complement strand
AGACCCAGGTCCTCCAGCATCTGCTGGAAGCGCTCGCGGTCTTCGGCGCGGTCGATGGCGTCCGGACTGGTGCCGATGATCGGCACGCCGGCCCTTTCCAGGTCACGTGCCAGCTTCAGCGGCGTCTGGCCGCCATACTGCACGACGACGCCGTACGGCTTCTCCAGGTCGATGATTTCGAGCACGTCCTCCAGCGTCAGCGGTTCGAAATAGAGGCGATCGGACGTATCGAAGTCGGTCGACACCGTCTCCGGATTGCAGTTGATCATGATCGTCTCGTAACCGTCCTCGCGCAGCGCCATGGCCGCATGCACGCAACAGTAATCGAATTCGATCCCCTGGCCGATTCGGTTGGGCCCGCCGCCCAGCACGACGATCTTTTGTCGCTGCGTCGGTGCCGCCTCGCATTCCTGTTCGTAGGTGGAGTAAAGATAAGCGGTGGCGCTGGCAAACTCGGCAGCACAGGAGTCGATCCGCTTGTACACCGGGCGTATTCCGTGCCGGTGTCGCGCCGTCCTGACTTCCTGCGCCGAACTGTCGAGCAGCGCCGCCAGCCGCGAGTCGGCAAAACCCTTGCGCTTCAGACGGAGAAGTTCCGGTGGGTTCAATGTCGCCAGTGTGCGCCTCGCTAGCTTCTCCTCCTCCCGGACCAGGTCCTCGACCTGAGCAAGGAACCATGGATCGATCCGGCTGTACTCCCGTACCTCGTCGAAACTCCAGCCCGCGCGGAAAGCATCGGCCAAATAAAGAATTCGCTCCGGACCGGGATGCCCCAGTTCGCGTTGCAGGATCTCGCGGCCATCGGGCTGCGCCGGTTCGAGCCGACTGACCAGGCCGTCGATGCCGGTCTCCAGACTGCGCAGCGCCTTTTGCAGCGATTCCTGAAACGTGCGGCCGATCGCCATCGCCTCACCGACCGACTTCATCTGGGTCGTCAACCGGTCGTCCGCCTGAGGGAACTTCTCGAACGTGAACCGGGGAACCTTCGTCACGACATAGTCGATGCTCGGCTCGAACGAGGCCGGGGTGGCGCCGCCGGTGATCTCGTTGCGCAGTTCATCCAGCGTATAGCCCACCGCGAGCTTCGCGGCCACCTTGGCGATCGGGAATCCGGTCGCCTTGGACGCCAGTGCCGAAGAGCGCGAGACCCTGGGGTTCATCTCGATCACGACCATCTGCCCGTCCTCGGGATTGATCGCGAACTGGACGTTGGAGCCACCGGTATCGACGCCGATCTCGCGAAGCACCGCGATCGAGGCATCGCGCATGATCTGGTATTCCTTGTCCGTCAGCGTCTGCGAAGGCGCCACGGTGATGGAATCGCCGGTATGCACCCCCATCGGATCGAGGTTTTCGATCGAGCAGACGATGATGCAGTTGTCGTGCCGATCACGCACGACCTCCATCTCGAACTCCTTCCAGCCCAGCACCGACTGTTCGATCAACAATTCGCGGGTCGGGGACAGTTCGAGACCGCGTTCGCAAATCTCGGTGAACTCTTCGCGGTTATAGGCGATGCCGCCACCGCTGCCGCCGAGCGTGAAAGATGGTCTGATCACGGTCGGGTACCCGATCCGTTGCAGCACGACCAGCGCTTCCTCCAGGCTGTGTGCGATCTCCGAACGTGGAGTCGCCAGTCCGATGCTGGTCATCGCGCGGCGAAACTGATCCCGATCCTCGGCCTTGGCGATCGCGTCCTTCTTCGCGCCGATCAACTCGACGCCGAACCGCTCGAGCACGCCTTCGCGGTCCAGATCGAGCGCGCAGTTCAGTGCTGTCTGCCCGCCCATGGTCGGCAGCAGCGCGTCAGGCCGCTCCCGCTCGATGATCTGCGCGACCGTCTGCCAATCGATCGGCTCGATGTAAGTGGCATCGGCCATTTCCGGATCGGTCATGATCGTGGCCGGGTTCGAATTCACCAGGATGACCCGGTAGCCCTCTTCGCGCAGCGCCTTGCACGCCTGCGCGCCGGAATAGTCGAATTCGCAGGCCTGGCCGATCACGATCGGGCCTGCGCCAAGCAGCAGAATCGACTCAATATCGGTACGCTTTCCCATCAGACGCCCCCTAGCTCCCGGCGCCCTGCCGTGCGCTCATGTTGTCGATGAAGGCATCGAACAACGATGCAAGATCATGCGGACCCGGGCTCGCCTCCGGGTGCCCTTGAAAACTGAAAGCCGGACGATCGGTCCGCTCGACTCCCTGCAAACTGCCATCGAACAACGAGCGATGGGTCGGACGAAGATTTGCTGGCAGGCTGTCCTCGTCGACCGTGAACCCGTGATTCTGGCTGGTGATCATCACCCGACCGGTCGCGAGTTCCTGAACCGGATGGTTTGCGCCGTGGTGGCCGAACTTCATCTTGACGGTACGTGCGCCGCTGGCCAGTGCGAGCAACTGATGGCCGAGGCAAATGCCGAACACCGGAAGCTCCAGGTCAAGCAGTTCGCGAATCGCTCGTATCGCATAGGAACAGGGTTCGGGATCGCCGGGACCATTCGACAGGAAAACACCGTCCGGTTTCAAAGCCAGCGCGTCCGCAGCCGGCGTCGTCGCGGGCACGACGGTGATCCGGCAATCCCGTTCAGCCAATAAGCGCAAGATGTTGCGCTTGATCCCGAAGTCATAAGCAACCACGTGGAAGCGTCCCAGAGATCGATCCCGATACCCTGTTCCGAGTTCCCAGGCACCCTGATTCCAGGTATAGATTGCCGCTACGGAGACCTCCTTGGCCAAATCCATCCCCTGCAGCCCCGGGAACTGCCGGGCCTCGGCCACCGCCGCCGCCCGATCGATCCCGTGGCCGGCCACCAGGCAGCCGCGCTGGGCACCTTTGTCGCGCAGGATACGAGTCAGACGGCGGGTATCGAGACCGGCGATTCCGACCACACCGGATTGCATCAGATACTCGCGCAAGTCGCTTTCGGCCCGCCATGAACTGGCGCGCAACGGAAGATCGCGGATCACCAACCCGGCCGCGAACACCCGCGAAGATTCGACGTCCTCGCCGTTGGCTCCGGTGTTGCCGATGTGGGGATAGGTCAATGTGACGATCTGGCGGGCATAGGAGGGATCGGTCAGGATCTCCTGATAGCCGGTCATCGCGGTATTGAAAACCACCTCGCCGACGGATCGCCCTTCGATACCGATGGCCTGGCCGTCGAATATCGTGCCATCCTCCAAGGCCAGGATTGCGGGTACGCTCAAGAAACTCACCTCTAGACGTGCAAAACGGGAGGAGCCCGAAGACTCGTCCCGCCATGCTGCGTTGCGCTGTTCTACCACTCAAGGGTGGGATTCTACGCAATATCGCGCAGGAATGTCCACGCCGCGGCGACCCACGCCACGCGGCTAAAACGACTTGAGCCCCAGCACGTCCTGCATGTCGAACAGACCGGCACGGCGTTCCACGACCCATTGCGCCGCACGCAGCGCGCCGTGGGCGAACGTCATACGGCTGGATGCCTTGTGCGAGATCTCGACCCGCTCGCCCTCGTCGGCAAACATCACGGTGTGTTCACCGACGATGTCGCCGGCGCGGATCGTCGAGAAACCGATGGTTTCTCGTTCACGCTCGCCGGTCTGCCCTTCCCGACCGTAGACCGCGCAGCGGCCGAGATCGCGCCCCAGCGTCTCGGCGATCACCTCACCCATCCGGAGCGCGGTGCCCGAAGGTGCGTCCACCTTGTGACGGTGGTGGGCCTCGATGACTTCGATGTCGGTGTGCGCGCCGATCGTGCGCGCGGTCAGTTGCAACAGCTTGAGCACCAGGTTCACGCCCACGCTCATGTTCGGCGCCAGAACCATTGCCGTGGACTGGCTGGCCTGCTCAATTAGCATTCGCTGATCAGGCGTGAATCCGGTCGTTCCGATGACCATCCGGATCCCCCGATCAGCGCAGTATTCGACGTGCCGCAAACTCGGTTCCGGGCGCGTGAAGTCGATCAACACGTCGGCCACGGCGGCGAATGCGTCGAGATCCGATCCGATCGGCACCGCCAACGGCGACACTCCCGCCACCTCGCCGGCGTCCCGCCCGATCCATTCGGAGCCGGGCCGTTCGATCGCAGCAACCAACTGCACCGCTGCACTGGCCTGGCACGCTGCGATCAGGCTCCTTCCCATCCTGCCGGCTGCGCCAGCGACACCGACTCTCACCATCGTTCGTTTCTCCACGCTTCATTTCGGTGCCGCCATCCGGACCTGTCGGCCGGACGCGATGCAATCGTGATCGTCGCAACTTCCGGCCGCAATGAGGCCGGCCCGCGCGCCGGGCGGATCAGAGCCCCAGCTTGTCGAAGAACTGTTTGACGCCGTCGAGCCAGCCCTGCGCCTGAGGGCTGTGGCGGCTGCCGCCGCCGCTGAGCGACTCGTCCAATCGCCGGATCAAATCCATCTGCTCCTTGTTCAAATGAACCGGCGTCTCGATCTGCACGCGACACAACAAATCCCCCTGCGCACCGCCCCGAACCGGCTTCACGCCCTTGCCTCGCAACCGGAATATTCTTCCGGTCTGCGTCTCCGGTGGAATCTTCAGCACCACCTTACCGTCCAGCGTCGGAACATCCAGTTCACCGCCGAGACACGCACTCGGAAAGCTGATCGGCACTTCGCAGTAGAGGTTGGCACCGTCCCGGGTGAAGATCGGGTGTTCCTTCACCGTCACCTGGACATAGAGATCGCCCGGCGGGCCGCTGTGTTCTCCGGCCTCGCCCTCGCCGGCCAGCCGGATGCGGTCACCGGTATCGACGCCGGCCGGAATCTTGACCGACAGCGTCTTGGTATCCTGGATCCGCCCCTGACCCTGACAGGAGCGGCAAGGGTCCTTGATCTGCTTTCCGGTGCCGCGACAGGCCGGGCAGGTCTGCTGGACCGAAAAGAATCCTTGCTGCATGCGAATGGCACCGTGTCCCTGGCAGGTCGAACAAGTCACCGGCCCGGAACCCTTCCTCGCTCCGCTGCCGCCGCACTCGCTACAGGTACTCCACGACGGCACGCGAATCTTCGCCTCGGTGCCGGCCACCGCCTCTTCTAACGTCAACTCGAGATTGTATCGAAGATCCGCTCCGCGCTGCGCCTGACTGCGGCGCCGGCCGCCACCGAAGATGTCACCGAAGACATCGCTGAAGATGTCGCTGAAGTTGTCCCCGGAGAACCCGAACCCGCCGGCCGCTCCCATCGACGGGTCGACACCCGCGTGACCGAACTGATCATAGGCCGCGCGCTTTTGCGGATCGGACAATACATCATAGGCCTCTTTGACCTTCTTGAATTGTTCCTCCGCCTTCGGATTGTCCTTGTTGCGATCCGGATGATACTTCATCGCCAAACGGCGGAAGCTCTTCTTCATCTCGGCATCGCTTGCGTTCCGCGGTACTCCGAGCAGTTCGTAATAGTCTTCTTTGGCCATGATCGACAGCAGTCCGCCGACGGTGGTCGGCGGGTTGGGGCTTTAAGGATTACCGGGACCAGTCGTGCGTCGGCGTCACTTCGTGTCGTCCTTGACCTCCTCGAACTCGGCGTCCACCACATCCTCGGGACCCTTATGCGCCTGCTCCTGGGCTTCCCCATGCGAACCGGCACCCGACGGACCGGCGCCTTCCGATTTCTGCGTGTACATGCGCTCGGCCAGCTTGCCCGACAAATCGGTCAATTCCTGGGTCTTGTGTTCGATGGCATCCTTATCGTCGCTCTTGATCAACTCACGCAGTTCCTTGATCGTCTCTTCGAGCTTGCTCTTTTCGTCCGCAGCGACCTTGTCGCCGAACTCATGCAGGGACTTGTTGGTCGCATGGATCATCGCGTCCGCATGATTACGGGCGTTGACAAGTTCATGCATCTTGCGGTCCTCGTCCGCATGCATTTCGGCGTCCTTGACCATGCGGTCGATCTCGTCTTCCGACAAACCGCTGGACGCACGAATCTGAATCGACTGCTGCTTACCGGTCGCCTTGTCCCTGGCCGACACGTGCAGGATACCGTTCGCATCGATGTCGAACGTGACCTCGATTTGCGGGATCCCGCGCGGCGCGGGCGGAATGTCGGCCAGATCGAAACGCCCGAGCGACTTGTTGTCGCGCGCCATCTCGCGTTCGCCCTGCAGCACGTGGATGGTCACCGCGGTCTGACTGTCCTCCGCAGTGGAGAAGACCTGCTGCTGTTTGGTCGGAATCGTCGTATTCTTTTCGATCAGCTTGGTCATCACGCCGCCCAGCGTTTCGATGCCGAGCGACAGCGGCGTGACATCCAGCAGCAACACGTCCTTGACCTGGCCGCCCAGCACGCCGGCCTGGATCGCCGCACCGACCGCGACCGCCTCATCCGGATTGACATCCTTGCGCGCCTCTTTGCCGAAAATTTCACGAACGAACTCCTGAACCTTCGGCATCCGCGTCTGGCCGCCAACGAGGATCACCTCATCGACTTCGGACGGCTTCAGACCGGCATCCTTCAGCGCCGTCTCGCACGGCCCTCGAGTCTTCAGGATCAGATCTTCGACCAGCGACTCCAGCTTCGCCCGGGTCAACTTCAGATTGAGGTGCTTTGGCCCGCTGGCATCCGCGGTGATGTAGGGCAGATTGATGTCGGTTTGCTGGCTAGACGACAGCTCGATTTTCGCCTTCTCGGCAGATTCCTTCAGGCGTTGCAACGCCAGAGGATCATTGTGCAGGTCGATGCCGTTTTCCTTCCTGAACTCGTCGGCGATGTAGTCGATGATCCGAAGGTCGAAGTCCTCGCCGCCCAAAAACGTGTCGCCGTTGGTCGACAGCACCTCGAACTGGTGCTCGCCGTCCACCTCGGCGATTTCGATGATCGAGATGTCGAACGTACCGCCGCCGAGATCGTAAACCGCGATCTTCTGATCCCCGCGGCTCTTGTCCATGCCATAAGCCAGCGCTGCGGCGGTCGGCTCATTGATGATCCGTTTGACTTCCAGGCCGGCGATCCGACCCGCATCTTTGGTCGCCTGGCGTTGCGAGTCGTTGAAGTAGGCCGGCACCGTGATCACCGCCTCGGTGATTTCCTCACCGAGGAACGCCTCGGCGTCCTTCTTCAGCTTCATCAGCACACGTGCGGAAATCTCCGGAGGCGCCATCTTCTTGCCGCCGGCTTCGACCCAGGCGTCGCCGTTTTCCGCTTCGACGATCTTGTAAGGCACCATCTTGATGTCCTTCTGCACGACATCGTCGCGAAAACGGCGCCCGATCAACCGCTTGATCGCGAACAACGTGTTCCGCGGATTGGTGATCGCCTGACGCTTCGCCGACTGCCCGACCAGGACCTCGCTATCCGAGGAGATCGCCACGATCGACGGCGTGGTCCGACCGCCCTCCGCATTTTCGATCACTCTCGGTTTCCCGCCCTCCAGGATCGCCACACAGGAGTTGGTGGTGCCGAGATCGATTCCGATGATTCTTGCCATTGATTGGTCGCTCCGGTCGAATGATGAGAGTCGCTAGACTTGCTGCTCGAGGTAGTGGGGGCTGCCTAAAAAATTTCAAGCCTCCCCTGCGCCATCCGACTCCGAAGGCAACGCCTGCGAAACCACCACCATGGCCGGCCGCAGCAGGCGTTCGTTGAGCGAATAGCCCTTCTGGAACACCCGAACCACCGAACCGGGCTCCAAATCCGCGGTCTGCTCCATCGCCATCGCCTGATGCCACTCCGGGTCGAATCGCTGCCCGGCAGGATCGATCGGACGAATCCCGAAGCGATCGAGCACCGACAACAACTGTTTCAACGTCAGACTCATACCTTCCCGCAGCGCTTCGGTGCCCGCGGCATCGGCGCCCACGGCCTGCAGCCCCAATTCGAGACTGTCGACGACCGCCAGTAACTCCTTGGCGAAACGCTCCAAGGCGAACTTGTGGGCATTCTGTACATCCTTTTCGGCGCGCCGGCGCAGGTTCTCCATTTCCGCCTGCGCCCGCAGGAAACGATCCCGTTCCCGTTCCGCCGCCTGGGCCGCTTCGGCCAGACGCCCCTTCAGTTCTTCGACCGTGGGCGTCGCGATGCCCTCGGCTTGTTGTGGAGCCTCCTCTGCTGCGGGTGTAGCCGCGTCCAGGGCAGATTCCGCGGTTGTGGCCTGCTGTGCCGCAAGCTCTCGTTCACTCATGTACGTCGCTCCTGATTTGTCTGGAAAATGTTGCCCGTCGTGCGCCGGCGAGCCGCGCCGCTTCGCCACCGCCGGGCGAGCGGGCCGGCCGGGGGGGTGACAGCGTCCCGTCAGCATTTCTGCCGCAGGGCGACCCCCAACAGTTTGGCGGTCAAATCGACCAATGGAATCACGTGTTCATACTCCATGCGAGTCGGGCCGATCACGCCCAAGACACCGAGCACACGGCCTTCGACGGCATACGGCGAGGTCACGACGCTGCAAGGTTGCAGCGGACGGCAACCGCTTTCTTCGCCAATGAAGATCTTCACGCCCGGCGTTTCGACACACTGGTCGAGCAGATGAACGATGTCCTCCTTTTGCTGGAAGGCTTCGAACAGGCCGCGCAGGCGGTCCATGTTGGCAAGTTCCGAGAACTCCATCAGTTTGGTTTCGCCCGTCAGGAAGAATGCCCGACGCTTGCGTTCCCGCTCAGTCAATGCGAGCTTCACCATTTCAGCAGCGTCGATCAACTCCCGACCGATGATTTCCCTCGATTCTTCCAAATCCCGAAACAGGCTCTCGCGGATGCTCACTAAATCCCTTCCGCTGCAAGTCGCATTCAAATAGTTGGTCGCCACCTGCAGTTGTGCCGCCGTGAATGGCCGCGCGGCATGGATGATCTTGTTGTGCACTTCCCGGTCATTGGTCACCAGAATCGCCAGGATGCGCAGCTCCGACAACGGGATGAACTCGATGTGCCGAAAAGTCGGTGCATCGTTTCGGGGAACGGTGACCAACCCTGCCATCCGGGTCACGTCGGACAGCAGCTTCGACGCAGTCTCCAGCAGGTCATCAGGGCTATCCGGCGTGTCGAGTTCCTTCTGCACCTGATCCACCAACTCCGGGCGGAGCGGTTGGACGGTCAATAACGAATCGATGAAAAACCGGTAACCGCTGACGGTCGGCATACGACCGGCGGAGGTATGCGGAGAAGTCACCAGCCCGAGCTCCTCGAGGTCGGCCATCACGTTCCGAATCGTCGCTGGACTCAGGTTCAATCCCGCGTCTCGTGCGAGCGCGCGCGATCCGACCGGCTGGCCTTCATCGATGTAACGCTCGACCAATACCTTGAACAAGTATTGGGCGCGTTCACTCAACCCTGGAAAGTTCGACACGTTTGGGCCGCCTGTTAGCACTCTCGCATTGCGAGTGCTAAAGGTAGCAACCCCTAGATAATGTGTCAATAAGGTCATAACATAAGCGCGATCGAGCGTGCGGCACGGTCGCCGATACCGACTCGTCAGACTTCTTCAATCCGGGAGCACCGAAATGCAAGGCGACAGCAAGGTCATCGACTACCTCAACCGCGTTCTCGGCAATGAGCTGATCGGAATCAACCAGTACTTCCTGCATGCACGGATGCTGAAGAACTGGGGCTTCGGCAAGCTCAACGAGCATGAGTACCGAGAGTCGATCGACGAAATGAAGCATGCGGACCGCCTGATCGAACGGATCCTGTTCCTGGAAGGTCTGCCGAATCTGCAAGAACTCGGCCGCCTGAGGATCGGTGAGAACGTCAAGGAGATCCTGAACTGCGACCTTCAGCTCGAACAGCAGGCACACACGCTGCTGAAAGAGGCCATTGCGACCTGTGAAAGCGTCGGGGACTACGTGTCACGTGAACTGCTCGACGACATTCTCGCGAACGAGGAAGAGCACATCGACTGGATCGAGACGCAGCTCGGGCTGATCGACCACATGGGGCTCGAGAATTATCTGCAGTCGCACCTTTAAGTAAGGAACTGAAACGAATCTGAGCGGCGGCTCCGGCCGGCCTTCGAGTCGACTTCCGTTCTGGATATGCCGTCGCCGTTCCGAGTCATTGCGCTGATCGGAAAGCCCGATGCGGAACGCATCTCGGAAACCCTCAGCCGCATTTACCATCACCTGAACCAGCGACGCTACCGGGTCCTGGTCGAAGCGAGTTGTGCGCGCTGCATGCCGCAGGACGCAATCGGCGGCTCGCTGGAGGAAATCCGGCGGACCTGTGACGTGGCGATCGTGGTGGGCGGTGACGGCACGCTACTGACGGCGGCCCGCTCGCTGATCGACTGCGACATTCCGCTGATCGGAGTCAATCTCGGCCGGCTTGGCTTCCTCGTCGATATCTCCCCCGAACAGGCGCTGACACGCCTGGATGCGCTGCTCGCGGGCCATTATCAACTCGAGGAACGCCCGCTGTTGCGCACCCGGGTACTACGCGACGGCATTGTCGTATACGACCAATCGTCGGTGAACGAGGTCGTCATCCACAGCTGGAATGCGACCAGCATGATCGAAATCGAGACCAGCATCGACGGCGTCTTTCTGAATTCGCAACGCTCCGACGGCTTGATCGTCTCCACACCCACCGGTTCCACCGCATACGCGCTGTCCGCCGGCGGGCCGATCCTGCATCCCGCGCTGAACGCGCTGGTGCTCGCCCCGATCAATCCGCACACGCTGACCAACCGCCCGATCGTGATTCGCGGCGACAGCGTGATCGACATCGCGTTCAGGCCAAGCAAGCAAACCCGGGCGCAAGTCGTCTGCGATAACGTGTCGCTGCCGGATGTGGCGACCTCGGACCGCCTGACCATACGGCAACACGATCGGCCGTTTCGAATGTTGCATCCGATCGACCACGATTTTTTCGCCATCCTCCGCAGCAAGCTCAACTGGAGCAGCGGAAACCGCAACTGACCCATGCTGTCCAGCCTCAGCATCCGAGACCTGGCGGTGGTCGACACCCTGGATCTGGAATTCGAACCCGGCTTCACGGTGCTGACCGGCGAGACCGGAGCCGGAAAATCCATTCTGCTGACCGCGCTCGGCCTCGCACTGGGCGAGCGCGCGGATGCCGGCCTGATTCGGCCCGGCGCCGCCCGCGCCGAGGTCCAACTGGCATTCGATCTGGATGAAGCGGATGAGGCCGCCCGCTGGCTGCAGGAACACGAGCTGTTGGACGGAACGACCTGCCTGTTACGGCGCGTGATCAATCCGGATGGGCGGTCGAAGGCCTTCATCAACAGCCGCCCGGTGGCCTTGCAAGCACTGCAGCAGCTCGGCGCACGTCTGGTCGAGATCCATGGCCAGCATGCCCACCTGACTTTGTTGCAGACATCGGAACAGCGTCGCCTGCTCGATGAATCCGGTGCCGACCCAGGCCTCGCCAGGCAAGTCGGTGAACTGTATACGCGCTGGAAGACGTTCAGCCGCGACCTGGCCGAACGGCGCAGAGACACTGCGGAACGCGCGGCGCGGGAGGAATTGCTGCGCTTCCAGCTGGAAGAAATGTCGCGGCTGCAGATTCGGGAGCTGGATTATCAGGACCTGATCCAACAGCATACCCGGCTGGCCAATATCGGCCGGATCGGTACGCTGGGTCAGGAACAACTGGACCTGCTCTATGACAACGAACAGCTTTCCGCCAACGGCTTGCTGACCCAGGCGCAGCATGCGGCGCGCGAACTCGAGCCGCTCGCCCCAGAACTGAATGGCCTTGCCGCCATGCTGCAGGAGGCGCAGATCCAGATCAAGGAGGCCGCCGCGATGCTGCGTCATGCGCTCGATCATCTCGAATGTGACCCGGCCCAATTGGCCGCTCTGGAAGAACGTCTCGCCGACGTCCACCGCCTCGCGCGCAAGCACCACATCGCGGCGCCCGAGCTTCCGACCCGGGTCATGGAACTGGAGGAGGAATTGAATCGGCTGTTGCAAAGCGAGGAGCTGACCGGTGAACTGGAGTTGGCGGTCGGCGAAACCGCGGCGGAGTATCAACGGGCGGCCGAACAACTATCGGCGCAGCGGCAACAGACCGCCCGCGAGCTGGGTCAACGGATCACTACGTTGATTCGTGAACTCGGCATGCCGCACGGCAACTTCGAGATACTGGTCGAACCGGAGGCCGAGAGCGAGCCCACCGCATTCGGCTCCGATCGCATCGAATTCCTGGTCGCCGCAAATCCCGGCCTTCCTGCACGCCCGATCGGCAAAGTGGCATCCGGCGGAGAACTGTCCCGCCTCAGCCTCGCGATCCAGGTCAGTGCAGTCGATTACAGGAAGGCGCCATCGCTGATTTTTGACGAGGTGGACTCGGGGATCGGCGGCCGCGTCGCCGAGATCGTCGGACAGAAACTCCGCCAGCTTGCCAGTGACCGTCAGGTCTTCTGCGTCACCCATCTGCCACAGGTCGCGGCCCAAGGACAGAACCATTTGCTGGTGGAAAAGGCGACGACCGGGAACCTGACCCAGACTTCCGTGGGGATCCTCTCGCCGGAAGAGCGGAAACAGGAAATTGCCCGGATGCTTGGCGGCATCCGGATCACCGCGCAGACTCTTGCCCATGCCGCGGAAATGCTCGACTGGTCGATGCCTGATGCGCGCCCGCACCACAGCGACCGCTGAGCCACCTGCCGGAAGCGACCCGCCACACCAGCACCGGTCCGGAACGCTATGACACCATGTCGCGGTGCAGCTCAATCACGATGGTGTACACAATGATACCCAGAACCTTCCCATCCGAGTGGAGTGAACAAAGCGCGGTGTTGCTCGCCTGGCCCGGGGCTCAGGGGGATTTTGCCCGCTGGTTTGACCAGGTGGAATCCAGTTACCTGCGCATCGCCGAGGCGATCAGTCAACGTCAGGCTCTTGTCATCTTGTATCGCGACGAGACTGATCGGCGCGCGATCCTCGATCGCATCGAACGATCGGCGGCGGTTGCCGATCAGCTCCATTTCATGAAGGCGGACTACGACGACATTTGGGTTCGAGACACGGCGCCGCTGGCGGTGGAAACGGCCGATGGTTCGATTCTGTTGGACTTTCGGTTCAATGGCTGGGGCGGCAAGTATGCGTGCGCGCACGACGCCGCGCTGGCGGAAAACCTCTGGCGCGGCGGGTTGTTCGGTTCGACCGCGCGAGAATCGGTCGATTTCGTGCTGGAAGGCGGCAGCATCGATACCGATGGCGCGGGGACCCTGCTGACCACCCGCCGCTGCCTGCTGAATCCCAACCGGAATCCGGGACTCACCGAAGGAGAGATCGAAACGGTACTAAGGGAACACTTCGGCGTCAGTCGCGTATTGTGGCTGTATCACGGGCATGCCGAGGGAGACGACACCGATGCCCATGTGGATACTTTGGCGCGTTTCTGTAACCCGACGACGATTGCGTACACCGCTTGCGAGGTCGACTCCGATCCGCAGTATCGCGACCTCAAGGCGATGGAAGCGGAACTGCAGTCGTTGCGGACGGCGCAAGGGGTTCCATACCGCCTGGTCCCGCTGCCGATCCCGGAACCGATTTTCGATGAGGACGGCCAACGGCTACCCGCCACCTATGCCAATTTCCTGATCATCAACCAAGCGGTGTTGCTGCCGGTCTATCAGGACCCGAATGATGAGCGGGCTCGGCAACGGCTCACCGCATGTTTCCCCGATCGTGCGATCGTCACCATCGACTGTCGGGCACTGATCCACCAGTTCGGCAGTCTGCACTGCATGACGATGCAATATCCCGCATCCGTACCCATCATCACGACGCCATGAAAACGCCACTGAAACTCGCACTGATCCAGCAAGTCTGTAACGCCGATCCGAAAGCGAACCTGGACCGTTCCCTGCAGGGCATTCGCGATGCCGCCGGACGCGGTGCGCAGTTGATCCTGCTGCCGGAACTCCATCTCGGGCCGTATTTCTGCCAGACCGAAGATACCGACTGTTTCGACCTGGCCGAAACGATCCCCGGGCCGACCAGCCGAGTGTTGGGCGAATTGGCAAGAAATCTCGGCGTGGTCATCATCGCGTCGCTGTTCGAACGCCGTGCAGCCGGTTTGTACCATAACACCGCGATCGTACTGGAGCGGGACGGAACGCTCGCCGGCAAGTACCGCAAGATGCATATTCCGGATGACCCAGGCTACTACGAAAAGTTTTATTTCACACCGGGCGACCTGGGGTTTACGCCCATCGCCACATCGGTCGCAACGCTGGGTATCTTGGTGTGCTGGGATCAATGGTATCCCGAAGCCGCTCGACTGATGGCTTTGGCGGGTGCCGAGATACTGTTGTACCCGACGGCGATCGGCTGGAACCCGGACGACCCGATCGAAGAAAAACAACGCCAACTCGAAGCCTGGACCACGATCCAACGCGGCCATGCGATTGCGAATGGGGTTCCCGTTGCGGCTTGTAATCGTATCGGCCTAGAGGAAGACCCGAGCGGTCTGACCGGCGGCATTCAGTTTTGGGGCAACAGTTTCATTACCGGACCGCAAGGCGAACTACTGGCGACGGCAAACGACACGGACGGCTGCATCTTGCTGGTGGAAATCGATCGAAATCGGTCGGAGTCCGTGCGCCGCATCTGGCCCTTTCTGCGCGACCGCCGCATCGACGCCTACCAGGGTCTGCTTCGAAGATTCCTCGATTGAGCGCGGTCACTCCGGAAGCGGCAGGCCTCACGCCGACTCCGGAGCGAACGCCGCTGCTGCCAGGCGTTCCTGCAGATTCAGCAACTCAGGATTTGATTTCGAACTCTTCCAGGCTATGCCCCTGATTCAACAGGTTCTGAAGCCACTTGGGACGCACCCCGCGACCGCTCCACTGCTCCGCCAGGTTTGCCGGATTCTGAAACTTTATCGGGACTTTTCGACCTTTTCGCGCACCGGCCCCACTGCCGACATTGTCGATAATCTCCACACCGACCCCGATGGAGGCCGCCAGCTGTTTGATTTGCGAGATCACTTCGCGACGCTTACCGTGCTGTTTCTCCTTCAACACACGACTTGCATTCTCGATCATCGCCTGCAAATCCATTTCACTCATCTGTTCGAACTGATGGGACATGAACGTTCTCCAACATTAACTGACATTACGGGTTAAAAAATACCAACATATCGCGGCTCTAGGCAATGATGCCCACTTCCCCCGTGTTCGGGCGACCCGGCAATTGACCGCACTCCCGCCGGGCGCACCAAGCTGTAGACCTCGTGATTCCGCATTATATACATTTTGTCTATTGCGATCTAATCTTCGGCGGTATCCTGATAACCTGGATATACGGAACCTGTTCCGTTGCCGCAAAGCATCCCATTCGGTCGATTGCATCCGCCCGCGATTATCGGTGAACGGAATGCCGCTTCACCTGGAGATAAGGGTGGCGTCCTTCCATGCGTAGCGGAAGCACGGCGAGAACAGGCCCCGGCACCGGCCTCTGCGCACGGTCCAGGCAGACATCGAGCGATCGTCTTGCACTGCGTCGTTGTGAAAGCCCCCCTGACAGCGGCTGTTGTCGGGCACCCGGTCGTGCAGCGGCGCCAACCAAACCGGCGACCGGCGAAAACTCCCTTGTGCCCTTGTCTCGACCAGGGATTTCCGGTCACGCCAGGCCGTGTTTAGCGCAGGGATTTATAGGGCCGGCCGGGTTCCTCTCGGACCAGCCGCGGAACCAGATAGCCCGGCAGCATCCGGCGCAACTGTTCGTGCAACGCAACGGCCCGCGACTCCGGAACATCGAAGTGCGCTGTACCGCGCGCGCGATCCAGCAGATGCAGGTAATAGGGCAAGACGCCCGATCGGAAGAAGCGCTCGCTCAACGCCGCGAGTATCTCCGGATCATCGTTGATGTCTCGAAGCAGCACGGCTTGGTTCAGCAACGTGACGCCGGCCCGCTGCAGAGTACAGAGGGCACGCCCTACGTCGGCATCCCATTCGTTCGGATGGTTGGCATGGATCACCAGTACCGGCTCCAGGCGGCTGGCGGTCAGCGCACAGACGAAGTCGTCGCTGATCCTCGACGGCAGCACCACCGGAACCCGGCTGTGAATTCGGACACGCTTGAGCTGCGGAATCTCCGCCAATGCGGCGATCAGGCGGCCCAACCGCGAGTCGCTGAGCAGCAGCGGGTCGCCGCCGCTCAGAATCACTTCTTCGATGGTTTCATCAGCCGCGACGTAGGCCAGAGCTGACGCTTCGGCCGACCGCGCCAGTTGTTGCTCCGCGTAGGGGAAGCTGCGCCGGAAGCAGTAGCGGCAGTTGACCGCACAGGCGCCGGTGACAACCAACAGCACACGCCCCGAATATTTGTGCAGCACCCCCGGTATGACCACGGCCTGGCCATCCCCGACCGGATCGGCCGTGAAACCCGGTACCACCGCATCTTCCGCCGAGGTCGGCAATACCTGCAGCAACAGCGGGTCGCGCGGATTTCCCTTGGCCATCCGTGCGGCGAAACTGCGCGTCACGCGGAATGGGAAATTCCCGGCCGTCGCTCCCGGCAACACGGTGTCCGCTGCGAGTTCGAGGAAGGACAAGAGCTGTTCGGGATCGGAGTAGGACGCGGCCAGTTCCGCCTGCCAAGCGTCAGTCTGTGCCACAGGAGAATCGACCGCCTTCTGTCGATGAACGAATCAGGCATTATAATGCCCCGCTTCGTCACCGAACCGTAAACCCTGCGAGGCAGCAATGGCACTGGTCAGCACCAATGAATTCAAGGGTGGGCTCAAAGTCATGTTTGACGGCGACCCCTGCACGATCATCGAAAACGAGTTCGTGAAGCCCGGCAAGGGACAGGCATTCAATCGTGTCAAGCTACGCAACCTGAAAACCGGCCGGGTCGTGGAACGTACCTTCAAGTCCGGGGAGACCGTGGAGGCTGCCGACGTCGTCGACATGGAGATGCAGTACCTCTACAGTGACGGCGAGCAATGGCATTTCATGGTTCCCGACACGTTCGAGCAGCACGGCGCAGACGCCAACGCAGTGGGCGACGCACAAAAGTGGCTCAAGGAACAGGACACCTGCATCGTCACGCTATGGAATGGTTCCCCGATTACGGTGACGCCGCCGAATTTCGTCGAACTGACCATCACCGAGACCGACCCCGGTATTCGGGGCGATACTTCGGGCGGCGGCGGCAAGCCGGCGACACTGGAAACCGGCGCCGTCGTTCGGGTACCGTTGTTCGTGCAAACCGGCGAGGTCATCAAGGTGGATACCCGGACCGGCGAATACGTCTCGCGTGTCAAGTAGTCCCCTCCGCTGGGAACCGTCCTGCAATCCGGCTCGGCTGCACACGCGAGCCCGGCTGCTCGCCACGATCCGCGAGTTTTTCGCCGAGCGCGGTGTGCTGGAAGTCGAGACGCCGTTGCTGGGCCACCACACGGTCACCGACCCGCATCTGACGCCGTTCGAGAGCCGCTTCGGCACCGCGCCGCACGGAGCCGGTCGTCTGCTGTATCTTCAGACATCGCCCGAATTCGCGATGAAACGACTGCTGGCCGCGGGGTCAGGTTCGATTTACCAGATCTGTAAGGCGTTCCGGAACGAGGAACTCGGGCGCTGGCACAATCCGGAGTTCACTCTGCTGGAATGGTATCGGGTGGGCTTCGGCATCCCGGAACTGATCGACGAGACCGATGCCTTGCTTGATCGTATGCTCGCCGGCGGGTTGTCACTGGCCGCTGCGGAACACCTCCGTTACCGGGATGTCTTCAACCGTCATGTGGGGGTCGATCCGATCGACGCGGAGATTCCCGATCTCGACCGCCGCGCCCGCGCCATCGGGCTGCCCGAAGCGGCCGCCGTGTGCGCCGGAGAACGGGCGATCTGGCTGGATTTCCTGTTCAGTCACGCGGTTCAGCCGCATCTCGGCCGGGGCCGGATTAGTTTCGTCTACGACTTTCCGGCCTGTCTGCCGTCGCTGGCCCGGAACAAGAAAGCGGAACCCGGAGTGGTCGAGCGATTCGAGGTGTTCCTGGAAGGTGCCGAGTTGGCCAACGGTTTTCACGAACTGACCGATCCGCTGGAACAGGAACGGCGATTCGACAACGACATCGACGACATCAGGCGACTCGATGCGCCCCCGCGCTGCAAGGACCAACGTCTGTTGGCGGCGCTGCGCTCGGGGCTTCCGGACTGTTCAGGCATCGCGTTGGGAGTGGACCGTCTGCTGATGCTGCTGACCGGCGCCAGCGAGATTTCCGAGGTACTGAGTTTCGCGTTCGCCGACGCCTGACCCCCGGCCGCACCACAGCCGGTCACGACGGCTCAATCCACCGTTTCGATTCGGTATCCGGCCGACGTCCAGACCAGGACCGAGCCGCGATCGCTCCATTCCGCCAGGACGAATCGCTGCCCCACTCGTTCACCGAGCGCGACCTCGTGCACCGCAGGTCGATGGGTGTGTCCATGAATCAGCCGCGAGACACCGAACGACTGCATCGTCGCTACCACGGTGTCACGATTGACGTCCATGATCTCGGCGGTCTTGCCCTGCTTGTCCCGACCGCTCTTGAATCGATACCAGCGCGCATAAAGCCGCCGGGCAAACAGCGGCTTCGCCAGCGCGCGTGTCTTCCAGTCCGCGGTTCTGACCCGTTTCCTTGCGGCCTGGTACCGAATGTCGTCGGTACACAGCAGATCGCCGTGAGTCAGCAGCGTGGCACCGCCGTAGAGATCGATCACTGCATAATCCGGCAGCAACGCCACGCCGGTCTCCTGGCAGAACTGGCGGCCCAACAGAAAGTCCCGGTTACCGTGCTGGAAGAAGACGCGGGTGCCGCCCGCGGTCAGCGCCAGCAAGGCGAGTTTGATGTCCCGATTCGGGAAGCGGTTGTCGTCATCACCGATATAGGCGTCGAACAGGTCACCGAGAATGTACAGCGCGTCCGCGCCGACCGCCCTTCGCTGCAGAAACGCGAGGAAGCGTTGCACCCCTTGACGCCAGCCGGCGCGAAGATGCAGATCCGAAATGAACAAGCTCTCCGCACTCATGCCGAAAACCCCGTCTTCGGCCGAAACCGGGTCGAAGCGCTATCACCGCCGGCCATCGGTGCAGCGCGTTCACAAGACACGGAAGAAAATGTTATCATCGGTGTACGGTAAGCGGGTCGGGCCCGAGTGAAATGGCTCGAATCGCAGGGATACGCCCCTTCGGGGGCTTTTTCGTTTCTGTCCGACAGAATACGTGAAACGGGCCTCGAGCCCTTTTTTTATTGGTCAACGCAGGTTCCATGATCACCAGGGAGTCCGATCGCCTCACGCAACTGATCGAGCCCGTCGTCGCCGGACTCGGCTATGAACTGGTCGGCATCGAATTCGATACCCGAGCCCGGGTTCTGCGTGTTTACATCGATCACGAATCCGGGATTCTGCTGGACGACTGTTCGCGGGTCAGCTATCAGCTCAGCGGCGTGCTCGATGTGGAAGATCCGATTCCGGGCAAGTATCAGTTGGAAATCTCCTCGCCGGGCCTGGACCGGCCGCTGTACAAACGAGCCGACTTCCAACGGTTCCTCGGCTCCGTGGCGCGGATCCATCTGCGTCTCCCGATCGAGAACCGTCGCAGAATCAAAGGAGAACTCGCAGGAATCGATGGCGATGACGTGCTGATCGACGCAGAGGGGGGGCGGCTGAGAATTCCGTTTGACACAATCGAAAAGGCCCGACTGGTCCCTCAGTTTCCAAGTACGACCAAAGGATGACGCCATGGCCAACAAAGATATCTTAACCGTCGTTGATGTTGTTTCCAACGAGAAGGAAATCGAAAAGGAAGTCATCTTTAGCGCCATCGAGGACGCGCTGAGGACTGCCACGATCAAGCGCCACGACAACCGCATCGACGCGCGCGTCGCGATCGACCGAAAAACCGGCGACTACGAAACATTCCGGCGCTGGGAAGTCATCGAGCCGACCGAAGAACATTTCGATGCACCGGAGTTTCCCGAACGGCAGATTTTTATTGCCGACGCGCGCATCGACCACCCGGACATCCAGACCGGCGAGTTCATCGAAGAGCCGATTCCTTCGATCGAGTTCGGACGCATCGCGGCACAGACCGCGAAGCAGGTGATCGTGCAGAAGGTGCGAGAGGCTGAACGGCGCAAGATCATCAAGGAGTGGGAAGGCCGGGTCGGCGAATTGGTGACCGGGGTGGTGAAGCGGGTCGAACGAGGCAATGTGATCATCGATTTGGGCGGCAACGTCGAGGCGATGATTCCGCGCGACGAGATGATTCCGCGCGAAGCCGTTCGCTCGGGCGATCGCCTGCGCGGCCTGCTGCGCGCGGTCCGCTCCGAAGTCCGCGGTCCGCAACTGTTCCTGAGCCGAACGGCGCCGGAATTGCTGATCGCTCTGTTTCGGCTGGAAGTTCCGGAAGTCAGCGAAAACATCATCGAGATCAAAGGCGCGGCGCGGGATCCCGGCGTCCGGGCGAAGGTCGCCGTGAAAAGCCATGACCCTCGGCTGGACCCGGTCGGCGCCTGTGTCGGCATGCGCGGGTCGCGAGTCCAGGCCGTTTCGAACGAACTGGCCGGGGAGCGCATCGATATCATCCTGTGGAATGACAACGAGGCGCAGTTCGTCGTAAATTCGATGTCGCCGGCAGAGATCGTCTCCATCGTCGTCGACGAGGACCGCCACTCGATGGATATCGCGGTCGCCGACGAAAATCTGTCGCAGGCGATCGGCCGCGGCGGCCAGAATGTCCGATTGGCCTCGGAGCTCACCGGCTGGGAACTGAATGTCATGAGCGCTTCCCAGGCCGATGCAAAGAACGAACAGGAGACCGACAATCTGATCGTGGGGTTCGTCGAACAACTCCAGGTGGATGCCGAAGTCGCCCAGATCCTGGTGAGGGAAGGCTTCTCCAGCATCGAGGAACTGGTTTACGTGCCGACCAAAGAGATGCTCGAAATCGAAGAGTTCGACGAGGAACTGATCGAGGAACTCCGCAATCGCGCACGCGACGCGCTTCTGATCAAAGCAATCGCCAACGAGGAGAAGCTGGAATCCGTCGAACCGGCACCGGAACTCCGCGGCTTGGAAGGGATGGACGACGAAACGGCGTATCGTCTGGCCCGTGCCGGAATCCGCACGGTGGAGGATCTGGCCGAGTTGTCAGTGGATGAGCTGCTCGAGATCGAAGGGATGGACGAGGACAAG
Source organism: uncultured Methylococcaceae bacterium (assembly GCA_964644665.1). GTDB lineage: Bacteria > Pseudomonadota > Gammaproteobacteria > Methylococcales > Methylococcaceae > Methylotetracoccus. The sequence continues at coordinate 93,194 of CAZXXC010000001.1, read as the reverse complement.
GCTGCACGACTGATCATGCAGGCTCGATTGCCCTGGTTCGCAGAGGGTTAGAGGATTAAACGATCGTAGGCCGAATTATGAGCGATGTAACCGTACGCCAGCTAGCAGAAGTCGTTGGAATTCCCTTGGATCGTCTGCTCACCCAGCTCGGCGAAGCCGGACTGGAGGTTTCGAAGGCCGATGACGTACTGAGTGACGCGGAGAAGTTGAAGCTCCTCTCGCACTTGCGCCAAAGCCACGGCAAGGACAAGGGTGACGCGGTCGAGCCGAAACGGGTTACACTGCAGCGCCGCACCGTCAGCGAGTTGAAGCAGGGAAAGATTCCCGGCAAGGGCGTCAAGACGATCAGCGTCGAGGTGCGCAAGAAGCGCACCTACGTCAAGAAAAGCGAACTCCCCGAATCCAGCGATCGCCGCAGCGAAGCCGAAAAGGCGCGGCAGGCGCTCGACGAGCAACTCCGCGACCTGGAGATGAAGGAGGCTGCACGCCGTCAGCAGGAGGAACTTCGCCGGCAGCGGGCCGCCGAAGAAGAGGAACGGCGGCGCCAGCAGGAGCTGGCACGGGCCGCCGAGGCGGAACGCAAGGCGCAAGAGGAGGCTGCGGCCAAATCGATCCTGGCGGAAGCCGAGGGTACTCGCCCGGCCGTCGAAAAGCCGGCCGGGAGCGCTCCGGTCGCCACACCCGCGGTCGGCGTGGAGCCCAGCCCGCCGAAACCAGCGCCAACTCCCGAACCGCGAGTGCCGCCCGCCGATCTGGAAAGCGCCGCGAAACGAGGCAAGAAGAAGCCCGCGGGCGCCAAGGAAAAGCCCGACGAGTACCAAGAGGAGGGTTTTGGCGGCGAAGACGCCTCCCGCGCCAAGAGAAAGAAGCTCCGGCCCGGCCGTGCAGTGGTTCTACCCGAACAGAAACATGGATTTGAAAAGCCCACCAGCCCGATGATTCGCGAAGTGCAAGTCCCAGAATCGATCACCGTATCCGACTTGGCGATGCGCATGTCCGTCAAGGCCACCGAGGTGATCAAGACATTGATGAAGATGGGCGTGATGGCGACCATCAACCAGTCGCTGGATCAGGAGACCGCGATGCTGGTGGTCGAAGAGATGGGCCATACCCCGATCGCTCAGGCCGAGGACAATCTCGAGGCCGAGTTGATCAGCGTATTGGAGAGCGAATCCAACGTCGAAAAGCTTCCGCGGCCCCCGGTCGTCACGATCATGGGCCATGTCGATCACGGTAAAACCTCACTGCTCGATCACATCCGGAAGACCCGCGTCGCCGCCAGCGAAGCCGGCGGGATCACGCAGCACATCGGTGCCTATCAGGTGAAGACCGAACACGGTTCGGTGACTTTCCTGGACACGCCTGGCCACGCCGCGTTCACTGCGATGCGCGCTCGCGGAGCGAAGGTCACCGATATCGTGGTGTTGGTGGTAGCCGCCGATGACGGCGTGATGCCCCAGACCAAGGAGGCCGTGGACCACAGCCGGGCCGCGGGTGTGCCGCTGGTCGTCGCGATCAACAAGATCGACAAGAGCGATGCGGACCCAGACCGGGTCAAGCAGGAATTGGTCGGACTCAACGTCGTTCCGGAGGAATGGGGCGGCGATACCCAGTTCGTCAATGTCTCCGCGAAGACCGGTACCGGAATCGACGCGCTGCTGGACGCGATCCTGTTGCAGGCTGAAGTGCTCGAACTCGGCGCACCCTTTCAGCTTCCCGCGGTCGGCGTCGTCCTGGAATCGAAACTGGAAAAGGGCCGCGGACCGGTCGCCGATATTCTGGTGCAGAAGGGCACGCTGAAAAAGGGTGACTTCCTGCTGTGCGGTAAGGAATTCGGGCGCGTCCGGGCGATGTTCAACGAAAACGGCAAGCCGATGAAGGAAGCCGGCCCCTCGACGCCGGTCGAAGTGCTCGGCCTGTCTGCCGCGCCAGATGCCGGTGACGAATTCATCGTCGTGGCCGACGAGCGCAAGGCGCGCGAGATCGCGCTGCATCGTGAGGAGAAGTCCCGCACCAGCAAGCTGGCGGCACAGCAGGCGACCAAGCTGGAAGACGTGTTCTCGCGGATGGAAACCGAGGAGGCCGTGGATCTCAATCTGGTAATCAAGGCCGACGTTCAGGGCAGCCTGGAAGCCTTGCGGGGCGCTCTGACCCAGTTGACCACCGACAAGGTCCGGGTGCGGGTGATCGGCGGCGGCGTGGGCGGCATCACCGAAACCGACACCAATCTGGCCGTCGCGTCCAACGCCATCATCATCGGCTTCAATGTCCGCGCCGACGCCAGCGCACGAAAATTGATCGACGAGCGAGGCATCGACCTGCACTACTACAGCGTGATCTATGACGCGATCGACGAGATCAAGAAATCGATCACCGGGATGCTGGAACCCGAATACAAGGAGCAGATCGTCGGCATCGCCGAGGTACGGGAGGTCTTCCGTTCGTCGAAATTCGGTACGATCGCCGGCTGCATGGTGATCGAGGGCCACGTCAAGCGGAACCTGCCGATCCGTGTGCTGCGTGACAATGTCGTGGTGTTCGAAGGCCAGCTCGAGTCGCTGCGGCGGTTCAAGGATGACGTCAGCGAGGTGAAGGCCAACATGGAATGCGGTATCGGTGTCAAGAACTATAACGACGTCAAGGTCCGCGATCAGATCGAAGTCTTCGAGAAAGTGCAGATTCAACATTCCTGATCGGGACTGCGATGCCGAGAGAATTCACCCGCAACGTCCGCGTGGCATCCCAGATCCAGCGTGAGCTGGCCGAGTTGCTGCGTGCCGACGCCAAGGATCCGCGCCTGGGCATGGTGACCGTCAGCGATGTCGAGGTCACGCGTGACCTGTCCTTGGCCAAGGTCTACGTCAGTTTCCTCGGCGCAAAGCAAGACGTCCGCAATTCTCTGGCGTTGCTGGCCGAGAAAGCGCCGCTGCTGCGTCATCAGTTGGGCGGGCTGATCCGGATACGGGCAATCCCGGAACTCCGTTTCGTTTACGACGAATCGGTGGAGCGAGGCTTTCATATGGATGCTCTGCTCGAAAGCCTGAAAGACGGATCGACTCCGCCGTCCGATACGTGACACCCGTTGCTGTCGGGGAGCAGCAGGCCATCGCGGCCAGCCACGGTGTCCTGCTGCTCGACAAGGACTCCGGAATCACCTCGAACGCGGCGTTACAGCAGGTCAAGCGACTGCTGGGGATCCGGAAAGCCGGCCATACCGGCAGTCTCGACCCTCTGGCCAGCGGCTTGTTGCCGATCTGCCTCGGGGAGGCGACCAAACTCGCCGGCTACCTGCTCGACACCGACAAGCGGTATCGGGTCACGGCGCATCTCGGTGTCACCACGGACAGCGGCGATGCCGATGGCCGCATTGTCGAACGACGCCCTGTTCCCGTGCTGGATCGTGCCGCCATCGAGTCCCTGTTGCAGCGCTTTCGAGGACCGATCGTGCAAGTCCCGCCGATGTATTCGGCGCTGAAGCATCGGGGACGCCGGCTGTATGATCTGGCCCGCCAGGGCATCGCGGTGGAACGCGCCGGACGCCCGGTCGAGATCTTCGAACTCCGACTGCTGAACCACGACGGCTGGCGACTGGATCTGGATGTCCATTGTTCCAAGGGAACTTACATCCGCTCTCTCGCCGAGGATCTCGGTAACGCCATCGGTTGCGGCGCCCATGTCGCAGTCCTCCGGCGCACGGCGGTGGGACATCTGACGCTGGACCGTGCCCACCGTTTGGACGCGTTGCGGGAATGTTCGCTCGAATCACGGCTGGCCTGTGTCGAACCGATGGAACGCTTGGTTCCCGCCCTGCCTGTTGTGGAACTCGGCGATGAGTCCTGCTCGGCGCTGCGGCACGGTCGGTCGGTGCCTTTCGCCGGGATGCCACGGCCGCCCGGACTGGTGCGGCTGCAGAGTCGTCGTCATGGCTTCATCGGCCTCGGAGAAATTCTGGAAACCGGCCGGCTGGTCCCTCGGCGCCTGTTTCAGATTCCCGCATCGCCGAGTATCGGCGGCGATTGCGATCGCCAGGACACTTGACGGACCGGTGACCTTGTTCGCCGACGCCGTGTCACGTTAGAATGCGCAATTATTTTTTGAAACACCAGCAGCTTTTAGGAGTCGCCATGTCATTCACCGCCGCCGACAAACGCGCCGTCATGGAGCAGTACCAGCGTTCCGCGACGGACACCGGTTCGCCCGAAGTTCAGGTCGCCCTGCTGACCGCCCGCATCAACTATTTGACCCCGCACTTTTCGGCCCACAAGAAGGACCATCACTCCCGGCGGGGCCTGCTGCGGCTGGTCAATCAGCGCCGCAAGTTATTGGACTACCTCAAGGGCAAGGATGTCGAGTCCTATCGCTCACTGATCGAACGTCTCGGTTTGCGGAAGTAAGGCGGATCGCTCGCCGACTGAACGTCTCTGCCAGAACTCTGAGAAGGAATACCTGTGAACCCCATCCGGAAGCAATTTCAATTCGGCCAGCACACTGTGACTTTCGAGACCGGGGAGATCGCGCGCCAAGCCGACGCCGCCGTCATGGTCGAAATGGCCGGAACCGTCGTGCTGGTCACGGTGGTCGGCCAAAAGGAAGCGTCTGAACACCGGGACTTCTTCCCGCTGACCGTGAACTATCAGGAGAAGACCTACGCCGCAGGCCGCATCCCCGGCGGCTTCTTCAAGCGCGAGGGTCGCCCCAGCGAAAAGGAAACACTCACCGCCCGCTTGATCGATCGGCCGATCCGTCCGTTGTTCCCGGAGGGATTCACTCACGAAGTCCAAGTGGTCGCCACGGTCGTCTCGTTGAATCCCGACGTCGACCCGGACATCCCCTCGATGCTCGGCGCTTCCGCTGCATTGACCCTGAGCGGCCTGCCGTTCCGCGGGCCGATCGGTGCCGCGCGCGTCGGTTACGTGGAGGGTCAGTATGTATTGAACCCCACCGCCGAGCAGTTGGAAGACTCGTGGCTGGATCTGGTGGTCGCAGGTACCGAGAAAGCCGTTCTGATGGTGGAGTCGGAAGCGGACATCCTGTCCGAGGAGACGATGCTCGGGGCGGTGCTGTTTGGACACAAGGCGATGCAGGACGCCATCGGCGCGATCCACGATCTGGCGCGGCTGGCAGGCGTCAAGGACTGGGCATGGACGCCGCCAAAGGTCCAGGAGGGGCTCCGGGAAGCCGTTGCGGAAGCCGCCCGCGCAGCACTCGAACAAGCCTATCAGATCCCGGAAAAGCTGATCCGCCAGCAACAGGTACGCGCCGCACGCGATGCGACGGTCCGGGCTCTGTCTGCAGAAGGCCGGTTTGAAGAAAAGCCGATCCTCCGACAGTTCGAGAAGCTCGAAGAGGACATCGTCCGTGGCAATATTTTGAGCCACAAGCGGCGCATCGACGGCCGTGACCTCGACTCGGTGCGGCCGATTTCCATCCGTACTGGTGTGCTGCCGCGTACCCACGGCTCCGCGCTGTTCACCCGCGGCGAAACCCAGGCGCTGGTGGTCGCGACTCTCGGCTCCGGCAGAGATGCGCAACTGATCGACGCGATCGAGGGCGAGTACCGCGAATCCTTCATGCTGCATTACAACTTCCCGCCGTACTGCGTCGGCGAGACCGGCATGATGGGTTCGCCGAAGCGGCGCGAAATCGGCCATGGCCGGCTCGCCAAGCGCGGCGTTCAGGCCATCATGCCGGACCCGGACGAATTCCCATACGTGGTGCGCGTGGTCTCCGAGATCACCGAGTCGAACGGTTCCAGCTCGATGGCCTCGGTCTGCGGCGCCAGCCTGGCTCTGATGGATGCCGGTGTCCCTACCCTGGCATCGGTCGCCGGAATCGCGATGGGGCTGATCAAGGAAGGAGAGGACTTCGCCGTACTGTCGGATATCATGGGTGACGAGGATCACTTGGGCGACATGGATTTCAAGGTTGCCGGTTCGAAGGACGGCGTGACCGCACTGCAGATGGACATCAAGATCGACGGCATCACTCCCGAGATCATGAAGATCGCGCTGGACCAGGCGAAAGTCGGCCGGCTGCACATCCTGGAAAAAATGGATGCCGCACTGCCGGCACCCCGCCAGGAAATGTCCGATTATGCGCCGCGGATCATGAGCTTTACGATCGATCCCAGCAAGATTCGCGAAGTGATCGGCAAGGGCGGCGCCACCATCCGCGCGTTGACCGAGGAAACCGGTGCCACGATCGACATCTCCGACGACGGCGTCGTCAAGATCGCCTCGGTGGACAAACAGGCCGGCATCGAAGCGCGACGACGGATCGAGGAAATCACCGCCGAAGTCGAAGTGGGTAAGATCTACGAGGGCAAGGTCGTACGCCTGATGGACTTCGGCGCTTTCGTGACCATTCTTCCCGGCAAGGACGGACTGGTGCACATCAGCCAGATCTCCGACGAGCATGTGGAGCGCGTCAGCGACAAACTGTCGGAAGGAGACATCGTCAAAGTCAAGGTGTTGGAAATCGACCGCCAAGGCCGCGTGCGCCTAAGCATGAAAGCCGTGGCGCATGAAGTCGCCTGATTATTCCAAGGCGGCCATTCGAGCCCGGGACTAAGTCCCGGGCCCCCGCATTCTGCTGCGGTGATGTCCCGAGAAGAAAAGAAGGCCCCGCATCGCCCGATGCGGGGCCTTTTCCATTGATGTCAGAGCAATGTCGTCACTGGCGATCAGACATCAGTCGTCGCCGCTGAAAATCCCCAGCAACTGCAGCAGGCTGGTGAACAGGTTGAAGATCGTCACGTACAAGGTGACGGTCGCGAGAATGTAGTTCGTCTCACCGCCATGGATAATCTCGCTGGTCTGGAACAGGATCATGCCCGACATCAGCAGGATGAACATCGCCGACACTGCGATGTGCAAACCCGGCAGGTTGGGTAGGAACAGCGCGGCAAGACCCGCCAGAAAGGCCACCAGGATACCAGCCGTCAGCATGCCGGCCATGAATCCGAAATCCTTGCGCGTCATCAACGCATACGCCGACAAGCCGACGAAAATGACACCGGTTCCGCCCAGTGCCGTCATCACCAACTCGCCGCCGTTCGCGAAATGGACCAGGTAGGCGTTCAGAATTGGACCGAGGGTCAGACCCATGAATCCGGTCAGAGCGAAAACACACAGCAGTCCCCACGCGCTTCGGCTGAATTTGTTGGTGAGCCACAACAGACCGAAGTAACCGACCAGCGTCACCAGAACACCGGGATGCGGCAGGTTCAATTTCATCGAGACAACGGCACCTGCGGCGCTGAACAACAGCGTCATCGCCAGTAGCGCGTAGGTATTGCGCAGCACCTTATGCGTGGCCAGCAGGCCCACTTCGGCGCGGCGAACCGCAGTGTAGGTTTGATTCATCTGCTTCTCCTGTCGTTGTGAAAAATCGGTTGTCGTCGACTTTTGCTTCGACCGGCGCACGGAAACCAAGGTTCCGTAGCACCGGCCACGAATGCCTTTACTGCACCAGCGTCAGGCCGGGCGGAAGCGCTTCGCCGAACACTCGCCTCTCCTCCGCCGCATCCAGCGTCTGCTGCACCCGACTGACCAGCGTCAGCCACGAGTCCGGGGCTCTGGCGCTCCGCAGCTTGGCCATCACGCGATCGACCAGTTCCGGATCGATATCGCGTTCCCGATCGCCGCTCTTGCGCGCGATCAGCGTCGCGGCGAAGCCGATTGCCGGATCTTTCTTCCAGTCCAGCGACATCAATTCCGTGAGCCATCGCTCTGCGGTCTCACGCGGAACGGTGCCATGTGCGCTGCCATGAAACAACACACGGGAGCCGACGCGGCCGAGCGCCCACCAACTCTCCCGCGGTTCGCCGGGTCTTCGCAAGCGCTCGATGAGCCATTCGCCGAGTTGCACCTTGCGCGTAACGCTCACCCGTTCCAGCGACGCCGCTAGGCGCAGCATGTCCTCGTAGCCGCGCTTCTTCGCCACCGCGACGAGATGGGCCCGCCGCTGCGCGGCCGGATCGATGAACTCCGCGATCTCATCCAGCACCCGGGTCTGAGCGTCCGCGGACAGACCACCCGCAATACGGCGCCACAGGGTCCACCACTCCGCCCAAATCTGGGCTTCGTTGACATACTGAATTCCCTGCGAATAGATGTCCCAGATCCGGCCCACGCGCCATTCATCGACCGCATCACCGAAACCGGGTCGTAGGCAATACCCGGTCAGATTCAGCCACAGGCGCTCGTGATCCGGGCTCCGCCGGCGGTGCGGCAGACCTTCGAGTAGCACCCCGAACAAACTTCGACACAGCCCGGTGTCCCACCCTGCCCGCGGACCGAGACTCTGCTCCAGCGCACTCCGCAAGCCTTTCACCGCCTTTGGATCGAGGTGCTTGACCTTCTTTCCAAACACCAGACGAATCTGGTCTTGGGCCTGCCCCAGGCGCGGATGGCTGTCCCGCTGCGACTCCGGCTCGACCGTGCCGGAACGCAGCAGGAACTCGACGTCCCAGCTGCGCTTTCGGTCGGTTTCCGACACGCAGCGCAGCGCCAGTGTACCGATCTCGGACATCTCGGCGATCAACTGCACCACGCAATCACCCGCATCGTTCTCGAACACCACCGACAGCGGTGGCAATTCGATGAACCGTTCCGGATCGATGCGGGTCAAGTCGCCGGGGCGATACGACGTGTCGGCAGTCGAGCAAAACAAATGGAACCGTACCGGCTGACCGAATTTCAGCGAGAATCGGCGATCGGCCAGCACCACTTCCAAACCCTCCTCGACGCCCCGCGGTAGCACACAAACCCCTTGCCGCTCACCCTGTCCGTCGGTTTCTACCAACAGAAAATAACTGCGCGGCGATCCGCCGCCGATCTTCTGCACCGCCAGACCACGGCGCGCCAGCGCATACGCGACGGCTCCGAACGCCACGGCCTGATCGGGACGATCGTTGCTGAGTCGCTTTGCTCGACCTCCCCAGGATTCGACCAGCGCCATCAAGCGCTCGGAAATCAGCGGACTGCGGAACACACCACCGTTCAGCAACACCGCATCCGGCACGCCGGCGCCGGCCGTAGCCTCCCGCGCGACATCCGCATGCTGCGCCAGGAATGCCGCGAGGTGCCGGCTGATGGCCGGATCCGCCGCATACGGCAATCCGAATTCGACTACCGCACTACGCATCCGCTCCGGCCAATCGGCGGCACCCACAAGCGGGAGAAATCCGCCGAGCACCCGTGACAGCAAGTCCCGCCGCTCGACCGGAATGCTTCGCGCCCCGCCGATCAGACGCGAGCCGGCCCCCAACAGCGTCACCGTCGCAGACTCCGGGGCATCCGCTGCCAACAGCCGTTCCTTCGCGGCACGGCATTGGACCACCAGCTGCGCCAACTCGGCGCCGCTCAGGCGACGTTCGCCGTCGACCAAACGCTGCTCGACGTCATGAGCCAGCGCCAGATCGATGTTGTCACCCCCCAGCATCAAATGATTGCCGACGCCGATGCGCGTCAACATCGGACCGGCGTCCGTCCGATCAACCCGGATCAGCGTGAAGTCAGTGGTGCCGCCACCCACATCGCAAACCAGAATCAACCGGATGCCGCGCAGCGCCTCGTCCAGCGACTTCCGATGCTGCCAAAGCCAGTCGTAACAGGCCGCTTGCGGCTCCTCCAGCAGACGAACAGCGATCAAGCCCGCATCACGCGCCGCCTGCAGCGTCAATGCCCGGGCCCCGTCGTCGAACGAGGCCGGCACCGTCAGAACCAGTTCCTGCTGTTCCAGCGGCGCACCGGGGAAACGGTGGTTCCAGGCGTGACGGACGTGGGCCAGATAACTCGAGCAGGCCTCCACCGGCGAGACCTTGGGCACGTCTCGCGGCGCTCCCCACGGCAGAATCGCCGCGGTCCGATCGACCGCGAGATGCGACAGCCAGCTCTTGGCGCTAGCCACGAATCGCCCCTGGCTCTTGGCACCCAGCACCCGGGCGAACTCGCCGACGACCGGCGTCGGCGCCATTTCCGTCCCATTCGTACCCGACCAGGGAAGCCGGGTCGCCGCAGCGTCGAGTTCGCCTTCCGCCGGATGGTATTGCACCGAGGGCAGCAAGTCCCGGGCGGCCACTTCGCCGCTGGCGACCAGTTGCTCGATCGGGAACAAGCGAATCGGCGTATCCGCCCCCGCCTCGGCGTCGGCATAGGCCACCACGGTATGCGTGGTGCCCAGGTCGATACCCACCAGATAACGGCCGACCGCGCCCGCAGGCATAACCGCCTCGTCGTGTGATGAACTGGGAAGGGGTCAGGACCCGAAGGTCGTCACCCCGTCCGGCCTCGATCAGTCTTCGGCAAGGGCTTCTTCCGCAGCCGGCGCCACAGCGTCGTCAGAGACGCCGAGTATCGGCTCGTCCGGCGCGCTTTCCGCGCCGGGGCTCGATCCGCCGCTGCGCACATCGAACTCGACCCTCCAACGCTGGCTGCCGTGCTGCGCCACGGCCTCCAACTGTAGCGTTCCGACTTCCGTGACTTTCGCGCCCAGATGCACCGGAACCACATCCCCGACCGCATGGCTTTCCGCCGGGAGGGTGACCTCGATCTCATCCAACTCCTCGAGTTCATCCTCGGACCAATACTCCAGCCGTGTACCGACCTGGTCGTCCCGGCGAACGTTGGAGCCGAAGAAGCGGAACCGTACCGGTTCCCCGACCACCAACCCGAACTCGTAGGGCGGCAGCTCCGCATCGGTCCCCTCCTCCATGCCGAACGGGGCGATGCAGAGCGCCTGAATCGGCGGCGGGAAGCCGGGCACTGCAGGCATTGCACTTTCCACGCCGACGTAATAGGCCGCCGCGGTGCCGCCGCGGATCCGTACGCCCTTCCCCTGGCGCACATAGCCGTAGTAGGAAGCCCCGCGGGCGACCGCGAGATCCAGGTCGGCTCCCAGCAACAGCTTCGCCTGCGGCGCCTCCTCGGCGTCCAGCCAACTGTTCAGCACCTCCAACAGCCGACGGGTCAGCGGTTCCGCCTTGAACACGCCGCCGTTCAGCAGCACCGCGGTCGGCCGAATGATCCGCGCACCGTCCGGTACCTCGAACCCATCCAACTCCTGGGTCGCACCGACCTGCCGCGCCAGGAAGGCCGCCAGATGACAGGTGATGCGAGCGTCCTTGGCATACGGCAAGCCCAGCGTCGTCAGTCCGGTACGCGCTTGGACCACCGGCCTCGCATCGACCGCCACCCGCGGAAAGAAACCGTCCACCAGCGTTCGCGTGACGTCGCCCCGCGTCAGCGCCGTTCGCAGGGTCCCGCCGATCAGCGATGAGCCCCGACTCGGCACCACCACCGGCACTTCGTCCACCGCATCGTCGGCCAGGATCGCTTCCTTGGCATCCCGGCAGCCGTGAGTCAAAGCCTGTATCTGCCAAGGCTCCAACCGCTTCCCTTCCGCTTCCAGCTTGGTTTTCAACACGTACGCCAGCGCCAGATCCATATTGTCGCCGCCGAGCAGGATGTGATCGCCGATCGCAACACGGTTCAGCGTCAGATTGCCGTCCTCCTCGGTGACGGCGATCAGGGACAGGTCGGTGGTCCCGCCACCGACGTCGACCACCAGGATCACGTCCCCCGGACCCACCTGTTCCCGCCACTTGCCCTCGCTGCTCTGGATCCAGCTGTATAGCGCCGACTGCGGCTCCTCCAGCAGGATTGCCTGCCGCAACCCGACTGCGTGCGCCGCCTCGACGGTCAATTCACGCGCAGCCGGATCGAACGACGCCGGAACCGTGATGACCAGTTCCTGCTCGGACAGCGGGTGATCGGGAAAACGTGCATCCCAGGCATTCCGCAGATGGCGCAGATATTGTTTCGAGGCTTCCAGCGGCGAAACCCGCTCGACTTCTTCCGGCGCCTGCACCGGCAGAATCGGCGCCCGGCAGTCCACGCCGCTGTGGCACAGCCAGCTCTTGGCGCTGGCGACGAGCCGAATCGGCGTCTTGCTGCCCAGCGACCGCGCCAGTTCCCCGACAATCACTTGATCGTCATTGCCCCAGGGAAGCTCCAGATCCTCCGGCCGGATCTCCGCCTCGTGCGCCTGGTACAGAAAGGAAGCCAGTTGCCTCTTTTCGCCCAAGGCCCCCGGAGAGGTCAGTTGAGGCACCGGCATCACATCGATCGGAGCCTGCTCCCCGTCACACTGACCCAGATCCACGTAGCCGATCACGCTGTTGGTCGTTCCGAGATCGATGCCGACCGCATAACGGTTGCCGCCACTCACAGTTCCACCTCCGCGGCTGCAATGACCTTCGGATCATGGCCGGCCGCCATCTTCGGCAGCTTCACCCCGCTGACCCGCCACCCGCGATGGACCAGGGTCCCCGAGAAGGGGGGTTGACCGACGATGTTACCGGTGAGCCGCAGCGTGGCCGCATCGAAACCTTTCGGCACCGTGATGCGGGCATTTTCGGCTTCCTTTCGAATCGGCTCGAGATCGAAATGCTGATGCACGATCTTGCGGCAGCCCTCATGAACGACTCGGGCAGCGGCACCAATCTCGGAATCGCTGTAGGCGGTGATGTTCTCTTCGATGAAATCGATGAATCGGGCTTCCTGCTGCATTAGCCCCAGCAATTGCAAGGCCGAATCCGGAGTCGACTCTTTGATTCGTGCCGGTTCTGCCTCGGCCGCAAGCTTGGGCGTCGGGGTAACCTCTACTATGCGCTCGGCAGGCGCCGTTGCGATCGGAACGGCGGGGCGGGAGACCTCCGGCTTCCTGCCTTGCCGCACCAATCCGATCACGACGAATGTCAGCAACAGAATCTGAAGGATGGTCAACAGCAGGATCACGCCGGCCAGTCCGATATGGACGGCATCCAGCGTGTTGGGAACGATCGCCAAATCTATCTGCATCATGGGGTACTCGAGAACGTGGTCGGTTGGGAGTGCGTGGGACGGATTACTTCCAGTGTCCGAGGCCGATCATGGCGCGCTCTTGCCGGCTGCCTGTTGCGACTGGCGAACCGCCTGCGCACCCATCACTTCCCGAACCACGCTCTGCGCCGCCCGGGAACGTTGCTGCCGGAGGTGACGGTCGATCATCTCCTCTGGCACCTTCTCGGCGGCGAATGCGGTCCGAATCGGGCTCAATCGCTCCTCGCAAGCTTTCAGGATGGCATCGGTCACGGCCCTCGGATCAGCTTCGCTGCCGATGTTCTTCACCAGTTGCTGGTTCAGGCAGGCATCGTATGCGACCTTGGCCTGCTGGACCTGATCCCAGGTCTTCTCGGAGAGCTTGGACGGCTCCCACTGTGCCTCTTCCGCTCGAAGACCGAAGGCGGGCAGCAGGATCGAAGCGGACAATAGGACGCAAGCCTTCTTATTCATGGCGCACTGTTTTGTGGTTCGGTTGGCTAAATTTCAAGACTGACTTGATTTTACGCTAACTCGAATCGGCCGCGAAAAAACAGCCCGTTTCGGCGCGCGCCCTGCGGCACCGCCGCCATCATGGTGGCACGGCCAGGCTACGGCACGATGACCGGCTCTGGCGATGACGGGCGAGAGCCCATGTCACGTGTTCGCGGACCAGTTCCGAAGAATCGTCCGCGCGCTGCATCAGCGCCGTTAGGACCGCGCCAGTGCTCGGCGCATTTCCCAACGCGACGGCGATGTTGCGCAACCAACGCTGATAGCCGATCCGCCGAATCGCCGATCCTTCGGTTCGTTGCAGAAACGTCGCCTCGTCCCACAGGAACAGGCGAACCAATGTCGCCGCATCCAGACCATGACGAGGCTGGAAATCAACCTCTGCGGTCAATCGCGCGAACCGATTCCACGGGCAGACCAACTGGCAGTCGTCGCAGCCGTAGATGCGGTTGCCGAGCAATGGCCTGAATTCCTCCGGAATCGGGCCATGCAGTTCGATCGTCAGATAGGAGATGCAGCGTCGCGCGTCGAGACGGTACGGCGCGACGATCGCCTGGGTCGGAC
>CAZXXC010000001.1:35008-79244 GCA_964644665.1 uncultured Methylococcaceae bacterium | reverse complement strand
GTACATTGCCCGCAATGGTTGGTGACCGGTCTGTCCACCGGCAGCGGCAGATCCGTGTACAGCTCGCCCAGAAAGAACCAGGATCCGGCATCCCGGTGAATCAGGTTGGTGTGCTTGCCGATCCAGCCGAGGCCCGCTTTCTCGGCCAGCGCCTTCTCCAACACCGGTGCACTGTCGACGAACACGCGATGGCCGAACGGACCGATCGCCTGTTCGATGCGTCGGGCCAGTCTCGCCAGACGGCCGCGCAGCACCTTGTGATAGTCCCGGCCCAATGCGTAGCGGGAAATGAAGGCCTGAGCCGGGTCCTCGAGACGCGCACGGAGGTCCTGCCGCGACTCCGGAAGGTAATCCATACGGACGCTGATCACCCGAATGGTGCCTGGATGCAGTTCGTCGGGGCGGCTCCGCTTGCTGCCGTGACGGGACATATAGGCCATCTCGCCGTGAAAGCCATCGTCCAGCCAGCGGCTCAGGTGATCCCGATGAATGGCGAGGTCGGTATCGGCGATGCCGACCTGCTGAAACCCGAGCTCCCTGCCCCAGCACTTGATCGAGCGGGCGAGTCGTTCGAATTCGCTGGGCGGATGGGTCGTTACGGACATGACGAGCGACACGGCGTTTTGCCCCGACACCGGGATATGCGTCAGAATACCAAATCAGGACGCCCTTCCCGATCGCACGCCAGCAGCACTCCATCATGTCCGCCACAAGCGCCCCCGCTTTGCCCCAAGACCTGTTCACGGCCGAACAGGTGCGGGTGATGGATCGCCACGCGATCGAGCAGTGCGCCATCCTCGGCACCACGCTGATGGAGCGGGCGGGCGCCGCCGCGTTCGCCGCGTTACGTCGGCGCTGGCCGCAGCGAAAATTCCTGTCCGTCGTGTGCGGCGGCGGCAACAACGGCGGCGACGGCTATGTGATTGCGAGACTGGCGCTGGAGCACGGACTGGACGTCCGCGTCTACGCGGTCAGCCGTCCGGAAACCTTGAAGGGCGATGCGGAACGGGCTTTCGAGGCCTACCGCCGCGCCGGCGGTTCGTGGCTGGACTTTGTACCGGCGCAACTGGAACGCGCGGAGGTGATCGTCGATGCGCTGTTCGGCACCGGCCTGAGCCGCGAGGTGTCCGACGGCGCAGCGGCGGTGATTCGGGCGATCAACATGAATCCGGCCGGGGTACTGGCAGTCGACCTGCCTTCCGGACTGAACGCCGACAGCGGCGCCGTGATGGGCTGCGCCGTCGAGGCGGATGTCACGGTCAGCTTCATCGGTCTGAAACGGGGCCTGTTCACCGGCTCAGGCCCCGCTTGTGCCGGCGAGATCGTCTACGACGACCTCGGTACCCCGGCCGAAGTGCGCCGTTGCGTGCCCGCTGCCGCGCGGTTGATTCGGGACGAGGATTGCCGGCTGCCGCCCCGACGGCGCGACGCCCACAAAGGGAATTTCGGGCACGTCCTGGTGATCGGCGGCGATCTCGGCTATAGCGGCGCGGCTCGTCTGGCGGGAGAGGCCGCCGCACGGATCGGTGCCGGGCTGGTCACCGTCGCCACGCGGCCGGAGCATGCCGGCCTGCTGAATCTCACTCGCCCGGAATTGATGTGCCGAGGCGTCCTCTCGGTGCAGGAATTGCACCCGTTGATCGAACGAGCCGACGTCATCGCGTTGGGGCCAGGACTCGGTCAGTCGGACTGGAGCAGTGCGATGTGGGCGGCGGCTTTGGGCAGCGGCCGGCCGATGGTGATCGACGCCGATGCGCTGAACCTGCTGGCGCAGCAGCCGCAGCAGCGCGAAGACTGGGTCCTGACACCGCATCCCGGCGAGGCCGGCCGGCTGTTGCAGATCGGCAGTACCGAGGTCAATCAGGACCGCTACGCCGCCGTCGCCGCGATCCAGCGACACTTCGGCGGCATCGCGTTGTTGAAAGGCGCGGGATCGCTGGTGATCGGTTCCGACGGATTGACTCGCGTGGCCACCGGTGGCAATCCGGGCATGGCCACTGGCGGCATGGGTGATGTACTGACCGGCGTGATCGCCGGCTTGATCGGCCAAGGCCTGCCGCCACTTCAGGCCGCCACGGTCGGCGTGCAACTGCACGGCCGCGCAGGCGACCTGGCGACCCGGCGCGGGGGCGAGCGGGGTCTGTTGGCCGGAGACCTGATGAAGCGTCTGCGCCAGCTCGCGAACCACCGCGGAAGCCGGCGCCGTCCCTGACGACCGTGACCGACGTCGAGTACCCCCCGACCACGGAGGAGCGGTCCACGATCACCCGCCATCTGGCCGATGAAGCGGAAACACTCGCGTTCGGACGGCTGCTCCAGCGGGCTGTGGCGCCGGGTACGATCGTCTTTCTGCGGGGAAATCTCGGCGCCGGCAAGACCACACTGGTGCGCGGCTATCTGCGCGCCGCCGGCTTTCAGGGACCGGTCAAGAGCCCGACGTTTACCGTCGTCGAGGAGTATCGGTTGAACGGCGCCGAGGTGCTCCATTTCGACCTGTACCGCCTCGGCACCCCGGATGAACTGGAATGGCTCGGCATACGGGATTATCTACGGGGCGACGTGGTCTGTTTCATCGAATGGCCGGAGCGGGGTGAAGACGTCCTGCCGATGCCGGATCTCGACATCACGCTCACCATCAGCGGTTCCGGCCGCCAAGCCGCCATCGCAGCGCCGAGCACAGAGGGGCGGGAAATCCTGTCCCGCATCGAGTGCGGGCATTGAGCGCGCTGTGCCGCGACGCGGCTTTGTGACCGGATCGCGGTTGAACTACCATTGCATGACACCGCCGGTCGCCCCATCGGCCTGCAGACGGGCCACGGACCCGTCGGGACCGGTACGGCACCGGACATGACGCATGCGGGGCTCCGGCGACGAGACGGCATGCTTGGGATGAATCGGGAGGTCCTGTGAGTGCAACTGACGTACTGTCGAACCTGACGTACAAGACGCTGGGGTTGGGATTCATGCTGCTGGCCAAGATCCAAAACCAGTTGCGCGGCTACCGTCGCCCCCGCCCCTACGGCACGTCCGAAATCGATCGGACGATCGCCTACGGCCGACATGTCGTCAACGAATGGATGGATGCCTACGGCCAGTACACCGGCCAGGCGTCGCCGGCCCTCGCCGGCAAACGGATCCTCGAACTCGGTCCCGGCCCGGACTTCTGTAATGCCGTGATCCTGCTATCCCAGGGCGCCGCCTCCTATGCGTCACTGGATGCGTTCCAGCTCGCGCTATCGGCGCCAACGGAGCTTTACCAGCGGCTCTACGAGGTCCTGCAACTGGACCCCGCGATCCGCGCGGAACTCGCGACGGAACTCGACAAGACTCTGGTGCGTGGCGCCTGCCGTGAACTGCGCGGATCAGCCGACCGTATCCGCTATGCGGTGCGGCCCGACTTCGATCTCGTGAAGGCCTTCCCGGAGGACCGTTTCGACCTGTTCGTCAGCAATGCCGCATTCGAACATTTCGACGACGTGGAAAGGACCTTGCGCCAGATCACCGACCTGTCGCAGCCCGGTTCCCAACTGGTGATCAGTATCGACTTCAAGACCCACACGCGGTGGATTTGTGACAAGGACCCGCTGAACATCTACCGTTACGACGATGCGCTGTACCGCGCGCTGTCGTTCAAGGGCAGTCCCAATCGGGTGATCTTGCCGCGCTACGTCGAGATGCTCGAGACTTTCGGCTGGCACGACATCCGGAAATACCACCTCCACACCGTGCCGGACGAGCAGTTCGCCCGGATTCGCGAAAGCCTGGCCCCACGATTTCGCCAGGACGACACGCGCTATCTGTGGGCCACCCTCTGCGCCACCCGAAGCTGACGACGCCAGACGGTGCCAGCCGGCCGCGGATCGCCGGCATTCCGACCACCCCTCGGCCGCCGCTCCCGACCTGCCGCGGCCGCTTCATTCGTCATCATATTGCAACAGTATTGGTCGATACTTGCCACCCGTCGGCCGCTGCCGGAAGACTCAGCGGGCGCTGCCGGCCAGCGCCGTGACTGCCGGCCGAACGAATCGATCAACGACACGGGTTGCGTATGTACGAGACGAGAGTGATTGAAACCGACGACAACTTTCGATGCGAGATTTCCTATCGCCGGGAAACCGGCCCGCAGAGTGCCAAAAGCAAACTGAAATATCAGGAAATCAGCAACTTCTTCCAACTCGTGCAGGCCGTCGTGCTGGTCGCGTCGGTGCTCTAGCGAACCGCTTCGACGGCGCGATGCGGCATCCCGCCGTCCCTGGATGTCGGCGGGGCTTCTTCTACCACCGTCCACGTGCCCCCTGGCGGAAGCGCTCGGCACTTCCGCCAGGGGTCCTGAGTTCGATACCGAACCGTTACTTCATGTTGGCGTAGTAATCCGCCAGCGACCGAATTTCTTCCTCGGTCAGACGCTCGGACATCGCCCGCATCCGGTGGTAAATGTCATTATGGCGTTCGCCGGAACGGTAGGCACCCAGGGTCTCGAGCAGATAGGCCGCCTTCTGACCGGCCAGCCGCGGCGTATCCACCGGCTCGCCCTGTCCTTCCCATCCATGGCAAATACCGCAAGGCGGGATCAGGCGTTTGCTGTCGCCGGCACCGACCAGCGCAGGCTTGGTTCCGGACCGTCCCGATGATGCCGCGGCCGGCTCTTGTCGGCTGTACCACTGCGCGATGTCGGCCATGTCCTGCTCGCTCAGGCCGGCCGCGACGCCCGACATGATGGGGTTTTGCCGGGAACCGTCCTGATAGTCGTGCAGTTGTCGATAGAGATAGGTCGCCAGTTGGCCATTCAGGTACGGGTTGGCATTACCCGCATTGGCCGGCTCGGCACCATGGCACGCCTGACAGCTTTCCGCCAGTTGCCCGCCTTTCTCGGGGTTGCCGCTCCTGACCAGCTTCAGCGTCTCCGGCGTCCAGGCGACTTGGCTCGACGGCGCCGCCTCGGCATCGACGTTGCAGGCCAGAAGCGCGGTTAGTGAAATCATCAGATGACGCTTCATCTCAGTACCCCCAGGCAGACGGGCTATGTGTCTGCAGCAGGAAGAACTGCAGGATGGGATAGCCGAAACTGATGACCATCAACACCAGAATCACCCGATTCCACATGCCGAAGCCATTCAACAGCACCGGCAGACGGACGACCGGATGCAGCGGTTCGGCGTACTCGACGGGCGAATCGGCCTCGGCGACACCTTGCAGCTGAGTCCGCGCGAGGTTGTACAGGAACAGACAGGCGGAACCGGTCAACACCAGCCCGCCGACGATCATCACCAATTCGTAAGGGCTCCATGCCAGTGTCAACAGCGAGTTGTAAGTGACGCTGGAAATACGTCGCGGCTGCCCCAGCAGACCGAGCACGTGCCACGGTGTGGTCAGGATCGCCATGCCGATGAACCAGGTCCACAGCTGCAGAGTCGCGAACGCTCCCGAAAACAGCTTCTTGCCGGTCAACTTGGGCCAGAGGTAGTAGGCGATCGCGAAATACATCGTGATCACGGTTCCGGCAAAGATCAGATGGAAGTGGCCTGGTACCCAGGCCGTGTTGTGGACCATCGCGTTCATTGCGTAACTGGCATTGATCAGCCCACCGAAACCACCGAGCACCAGCATCAGCAGCGACAGGATCGCCGCCAGCACCATCGGGTTGCTCCACGGCAGCGCGCCGATCCACCCGAACAAGCCTTTGCCGCCTCGCGCACGCCCGGCCAGTTCCAGCGAGGCCACCACCGTGAAGGCGGTCAGCAGCGTCGGAATGGCCACCGCGAAAGTGCCGATACCATGGGCCAGCTTGAAACCGGCCGCCTGCTGCGGATCCGCATACAGATGATGAAAGCCGATCGGCAAACCGAACACCATGATCATCACGAACGCCACACGGGCGAATTCGTCACTGAACAACTTGCCGCCCGCCGCGTTCGGCACGAATACGTACAACGCGATATAGGCCGGAATCAGCCAGAAATAGACGATCGGATGCAGCGTCCACGCAAACAGCGTGCGGGCCAGGCCGACATCGATGGTGTCCATCAGACCAAGGGACCACGGCAACAACTGGAACACTGCTTCCAGCGCGACACCGATACTGGTCCACGACCACAGGATCGCATTGGCGGTGGTGGCGTACATGGGCAGCGGCACGGTCTGGTCCGGATGCGCCTTCTTCCATTGAACGAACATCACGATCATCACCGCGGCCCAGAACCATGACCCGACGACCAACAGAGTGGCCCCCAGGTAGAACAGCACCGGCGCCTGGATCGGCGGATAGAAGGTGTAGAGCACCGACGCTTTGCCGGTGAGCAGCGGCACCGCCGCCATCGCGGTGCCGGTCAGCGACACCCAGAAACCGATTCGAGCCAGCAGCGCGTTCCAAATCGGCATGCCGAGGCTGGTGGTCGCCACATAATAGCCGAACCCCATGATGAAGAACGTGGTCAGCACGAAACCCATCAGGACGCCGTGGGTGCTGACCGAGGCGAAGTAGACCGCCGGCGACTGGATCGCGCTGATGATGCCGCTCCGCTCCAGTACCTGGTAGAAACCCAGAAAACTGGCCAATCCAAACGCGCCGAACGCCACCCAGAAATGGCTCAGCACGAACCGCTTCATTGCCGCATCGCTCATGATTTCCCCCCATTGACGGCCGCCTTGGGCGCGCCATGCCAGTTTTCTTTGGCCACCACGGTCAGCTTGCTCCACATGTGGTCATGGCCCATGCCGCAATATTCGTTGCAGAGCATCGGATAGTCGCCGGGCTTGGGGAACGTCGTCGTGATCTCGGACACATAGCCCGGCACGACCATCGTACTCATATTGGTCATCGGCGCGTGGATGCCGTGCAGCACATCGACGCTGGCCATCCGGAACGTCACCGGAGTATCCGCCGGAATCTCGATGTGATTGGGATAGAAACCGTAACGGGCCGCCACCAGCGTCACCTGCAAGCTGCCATCACTCCGCTCGTGAACGCCGAGTCGGTCCTCCGCGAATTCTTCACTCAGGTGCAGCCGCGCCGAGTCGATGGTTTCGATGTGGCTGGGCGGATGGACGCCCTTGCTGACGGCGGTCAACAGGATCGACCCCAGAAAGATCGCCACCATGCCGAACGAGACATACAGCCATTTCTGTTCCAACGGGTTGATATGCATCGGTCCGACCTCACTGAACCACGCCGCGCGGCAGAAAGACACCGAAGTACAGGAACAGCCACCCGGCCGTCATCGCTGCACCGATGATGCACAGTAGGGTCCAGGTTCCGACCGGAGAGTCGTATTCTTGCTGCTCTTCAGGATTCGGGGATGGGGGCATAACCAGGTTCCTCAATGTTTGTTCGGAATGAGCTCGAGCCGCCGCGATGTCGGATCGGCAGCGGCAGTCTAGCCGATAGGACCGTGGCTTGAGAAGCTCGAGTCTGCCCTGATTCCCGCAGGAAATTCCTGGTCTTACGCACAATCGTCGGCTCTGCTCGTCACCAATGGCGCCAGATTGATGTTTGTCGCGTACGACGGGATCGAACGGCGAACCGGCATCACGATGATACGGCGAGCTGAAACGACCGGATCGCCCCGTGCGACATGTCCATCCTTGCAGGGAGGGCAGCAGCTCCTTGCTGACAACCGCGACGCGTCAGTTCATCGGCAGGGCAGGACCGGCGTCTCAGTCGAACAATCGCCCGATCTCTCAACCAGCACGGCTCGGCGCGCTCGCTGCGAGGCCCGGCGGTACTTTATGCCAGCGGTAACCGTTCCGGCCCAGGCGATAGCCGGTGCCGAGCAGCACATTCATGACACGCGTGTCGAATTCGTCGGAGCGATCAGTGCCCAGTGAGTCCGGAATGGAGGACAAATTGAAATCGTGCCCATCCTGCAGGCATGTGGCATAGATGCGGTAGAGATCACCGACTCCTTGCGCCTTGATCAGTGAGGACACGGAGCGCGGAGCGATCGTACGGATCAGCGGCGTAATCTCATCCCAGCCGGGTTTCAGCCGTGAGTTGCGGATTACGGACACGCTGAACTTTCGGCGTAGGCGATCGATCCCCAACTGCTTCTTGGCCGCCGCGACATCAAGCATTGGACCATACAGGAACACTTGATTCGCGGCGCCGCCGTCGACGTGCATCTCGTCGTAACGCCTACCGCGCACCTCGACGCCAATGTACGCCGGAGGAGACGCGACCGGGACCCCCGCCGAGGCGATCATGACCTTCCGGAACTAGGCTGGGCGTCGGGATGTCCCGATGCAGCGATTACACCCATGTTCCAGACGACCGGCCTCTGAGCATCGAGCGCGGTCGTTCCGATATACAAGCGGCGCCCCTTCTTATGCTCTACGGCGATTTCTTTCAGCATCTTGTCGTTGACATATTCCGCCGTCAGCTTCGCCAATGGGTCGCTAAGGCTGATCGAATCGCCCCGTCGTCAGCTGAAACAAGGACTTCAGCTTCAGAATGTCGCGCGAGGAGATGGTGGTATAGACCGTCTTATGTCGGCCTGAAACATCGGGCTGAACTCATCACCCCAGACGCGCCCCCCGGCATTCCTGGAACCTGCACGCGAGGCTACACCGTCACCGGCGGGGCATGCCGAGGCCTCAGCGCGCCACAACCGGCAAGCGTCATCATCAGTAGGCGATCAGAGGGTTCACGGAACAGCGGAAACGCCCAGTTGAAATCGTCATCGGTGCAGCCGGTTGATTGGTGAACAGGGGGCGCCGAGTGTCGTCACTGAAACGCAGGCCGGTCTAATGCGCCTGCCGGAAAACGTGCCTCCAATCCCGCTTCATGCTGACCACGGTCCAGTCGCGCCGAGGAGCTTCGTTCAACCCGCGATCGAGCCGCCCAATCGGCGATTGCCGGTCATAAGCGTACTCCCGCTCCGCGTCATCGTGGTGAACGATCAGACCGAACCGAAGACCGGGACCCGCGGTGACCCATTCCAGCATTTCGAAGTCACCGTCCGAGTTACCAAAGGCCGCAATGGGCCGCCGCCCGATGAATCGGTGCATGGCGACCGGCTTTCCCGCCTTGTCGTCGATGAAGTCGATCTTGGACAACCGGACCAACACCGGCCGGCCGTCTCGCAACTGGTATTCGACCTCGATGCTGCTGCCGATCACCTGTTCCGGCGGCACGCCATACATCTGCCGGGTGCAGGTCCGCATGAACTCGATGCCGCCTCCCGAAACGATATAGGTCCGAAACCCGTTGACGCGCAGGTAGCCCAGCAACTCGACCATCGGCTGATACGCCGTATCGGTGTACGCCCGCTTGAACCTGGGGTGACGCGACTCGGCTAGCCACTGAGCCACAATCGAGGAGAACTCGTCGGTCGTCATTCCGGCATGGCTGGCCATCACGAGATCGATTAGGCCGCGTTCGCCACTCGCGGCAAGCCCGCCGAGATCGCCATCGACGACGGCCCGAAAACTTGGCTGATCCATCCACTCGGGATGCGCCGGCATCAGTGACTTGACCCGATCCATCGCGAACGCCAACTGCACGTAAACGGGCTGCTCCGGCCAGAGCGTCCCGTCGTTATCGAACACTGCAATGCGTTCCTCGGGCGGAACGTACCCGGCTGCCCCCGATGCCGTAACAGCTCGCACGAAACCGGTGATGGCAGACTTTGCCGGACCTGCATTCCAAGAGGGCAGCGGATCCCGTGCCGCCGCGAAAGCCGCACTTTCCACGACGACCATGCACAGAAACACCGCGACGCCCCAGCAGGGCCTGCGCGACCCGATCAATGGACACCCCCGGAGGGCTGAGCTTCGCGCCGATCAAAGAGCAGATCGGCATGCGAGACACGGAATTCCCACGGCAGTCCGAACATGTAGATGAGGCCGATGACCAGATCGACCAGCCCGAGCAATGCGGCGATCCTACCGACGTCTCCTAGCAGTCCGGCCGGAATCAGCACACCTGCCGCGGCATAACGCAGCAGCGCTTCCCAATAGACCAGCGACGCACGGGCCGGCAGGCTGCGCGAACTGAGGACCAGCACCGCACCGGTGAAGGCGAGGAAGCCTGAGATCAACCAACCCCAGGCAGGGTCGCAAACGTTGAGGCCGATTGCCCGATAGAGTGACGGGAACAACAGAATCGCGGAAAGTCCGGCATTGTAGATGCCGGACCAGAAGACGAAAGAGCACATCGACGGAACCCTCATCAATCCATAAAAATCATCTGGTTGCCGCGCTGGCGCGTGCGCAGCGTCAGACCCGTGCAAGGATGCATGTCTGTCGCGCGGACGCCGCGGCGGCGGCCGGAGCCGAAGTGGCCCCGCGGCAAGGCCGCGAGGCTTCCCGACCGCTGCACTTTCTGCTGCGCTGCAGGTACCTTCAGGCACCCCGGAACGTACTCGATCGCGCGGCTCGCCGCCTTCTGACGCAGCCGACAGTGCTCGACCGTCGTGAGGAACTTGGCTGCGTCATCCTGCGCCTGCAGTATCACATAGACATAGCCGAGCCACCGGTCCCAGTGCGTCTTGAAGGTCGCGGTCGCTTTCCCGTACGAGCCGGTTCGCAGGTTGTAGAGCCTCGGAATACGGCTGTGCACGTACGGCGCGTCCCACACGACAAAAGGGCCGGGGCTCCGATGCTGAGCGAAAACGAACCTCCAGTTGTCTTAGCGAAGCACGGTTCTGGGAAATCCCGATTGCGTCGGATAATCCTGCTGATCCGGGTCGTCCTTTTCCGGCCCCACGTCGGCCTCAGGAAAGTCTACCTTGCTGAGACCGTTCCGGAACAGGCTCTGTCGGGAGATGAAAACCGGGGCCGCCCGGGGGGTGCAGCTCTGTACGCCGTAACTGGCGCCAAACATCACGTCCGCACGAGCGATGGGATCACTGTTGGGCGTTCGGTAGCCCGTCATGCTTTAGGACCGCGTATTTCAGATACAACCGTGGGTGAATCTTTCGCCCCTTGTCATGGACCACGGTCCACCAAAATCCAGCCGACGTCTGGATTGTATGCAGTGATTTTGCCAGCGATTTCCGACGTGTTTGGTCCCAGATCCTTTTGGTAAATCTCCCCCGACTGGTTCAGAACGAAGCTCATCACTCCGGAGGAACCGTATTCCGCCGGGAATGCCAGTAACCCGAAGCCGGCGATCATGTTGCCATTGATGACGTATGAATGCGCCCCACCCGGCGCCTGCCTGCCCTGACCCGTCAGGATGCGGAAGTAGTAGCCATGATAAGGGGCCGGTTCAGAAGACTCGCCGTGGCGATAGCCTTCGGCCCGTGCATCGGCCACCAAGGGTCCCAGCGGGCTTTCGGTTCCTTCCGCTTCCTTTTCCCAGAACAAGCCGTCGCGCTGCCCCGGCTCGCTGCGAAGCTTCTGCGCATATTCGGGCACATGATCCCCATCCCGATCGGCGCTGGCGTACTCAGCCTGAGCCTGCAGATAAGCGTCCATGACTCTAAGCACACCGAGTTCGTTGCGGCCGATCCGTCGATCCAGCATTTCCTCGCGTCCCTGTTGTGCGTCGAAAACCCAGCCGTCCGCCCGCTGGACCAGCGGAATCGGGAACGGCCAGGCATCATCGCCCAGATCCAGAACCGCCTTGCCGTCGCCAACCCGATCGATACGCAGCCGCTGGTCGGCCAACTCGACGAAAGTCTGTCGGTCGTTGGTATCCTGCACCGAGTCACCCGAATCGACAATGTCGGAACCGGTACTCCCGAACAGGGTTCGCAGGCTGGAAGCGTCCGCTGAACGTGCCGCATCGACCAGCGCTTTCGCGGCTTCCTCGGGGGTGGCGAACGACCGCGGTCCCATGGCCTTTTCGGCGAAAACCGGACGAGCCAGTACGAATGCAATCATCAGGAGCAGGGTTCGCGAACAAGAAAGCAGTTGCAACATGGGACCGGTCCTCGGATTGATCAGCAGCTTGTGGTCTTTCGAATACGCACGGTCATGGAAAATCGAGCCTCAGCCGATCACCCGCCGCGGCCACGGCCCCCGCCTCCTCCGCGTCCGTGTCCTCCGCCTCCGCGCTGGAAACCGCCGCTGCCGGCCGCTGGGCGCGCCGTGCGGTGAGCCTGGATGTTCTGTCGACTGGCGGCACCACGGTGACTGAAGTCTCTGGCGCGGCCACCGTCGCGCGCACCGGCGAATGCACTCGGCCTGACATGTTCCGGGCGGCGGATTTGCTCGAACGACTGCTGTCGGGTCGCGCCATGTCCGCTCACGGCGCGCTGTTGCCCATTCGGACGCTGAGCAGAGCGTTGCATCGTGTCCCGACGCGCGGCCAAGGTTTGGCCGCGCTTGGGCCCACGCTCCTCGAGCGGCTTCGTGGCAGAGCCTGCACCGCTGGCTGCGACCCGCTCCTTGATCGGGCTCTCGCCCCTCGCGACCTGACGGCTTGCCTTACCGCGCTGCGCCTCCTGGCGAACCTGCGAACCGCGCTCCGTGGCGCCAGAAAATGCGCCCTCCTTCCGCATTTCGGCCCGATTACTCACACCCTTACGATCGCGGTCACCGAGTTTGACACCGGATCCAACCGGACCGCCCTCGCCCTTCTTAACGCCGGACTTGTTCCGGGCGTTGGCAAGCGAGTCGTGACCTTTGCTATCGGACAACCTGGCTCGTACTTCGTTACTGGATAGTGGTCGCTTGGCCGGCAGCGTCGCGGGTCTCCCCGTTCCGTCGCCCGGCTTACGGTCGCCGAAACCACGATCCCCGTCGCGCTGCCCGTCCAAACCGCTGAGACGTGAGCCCGCGCGGTCCGGCTGGCGTCGTTCGGCAATCCGTTCTTTGGCCTTCTCGGAATAGCGCTGGCCACGGCGGTGTTCCGGATCATGGCGCCAGACCTGCTCGCCACGCCTGAGGTCATCCAGCTTGAACGTGCGGTCACCGCTGACCCGGTTACCGGACACATTGACTTGACGGTTCAGATTGATGTCCCCGCGGTCGATGTTGACGCCTCCCCGATAACCGTTGCCGCGATAGCCCCCGCCATTCCAGCAATTACCCCGGTAACAGACCGCATCGCCGTAATGGTGCACGACCCGAACGGGTCCGCGATAGTAGCCGCCGCCCCAGTAGCCGTCGTCCCAGTCGTCATCATCGGCGAGTTCCATGACGCCCCAGGTGACCAATCCTCCCACCAGCGCGCCGGCGCCGAAGGTCAGCCAAGGGCTCGTGGACGACTCGGTCGCCGTGGTGCTTGGTTTATAGCTGGGATAGTAAGCAGGCGCAGCGGCCGGATATCCAGTCGTCGTCGGATAGGGGGTAGTAGCGGCGCCGGGCGGCGGGGCCAGAGGCGCCGAATACGCCACTTCGGGGCTGTACTGCGGTACGTACACGGTGTCCCCTTTGGCGGGCCGAATCGTGACGACGTCCTGCTTCAGCACGGCCGGCCTGGCCTCAAGCGCATCAGCCCCGGCGCCTGGATGGCTCGATGTTTCGCCTGACGGGACGCTGACCTTAACGGTTCTTCTCTCGACTTTCTGCTGCGGCGTATCGGTCAGGAAACCGGATGCCACGGCCTTGCCGCGCAATGTCTGCACCGCGGCGAGCACGGCGTCGGGATTCTCAAGAAAGGCATTGCCGAGCGCCGTGGTCCAGTCGAGGTGCTCGTTCATCATCGTCAGGACTTCTGGTACCTGCGCGATACGCTGAACGCTGGGGTCCCAATCCTTGTCCTTTAGCGCAGCCAGATCGGGGTTTGCTTCGAGCCAGCGCGCAGCCTGCACGATCTCGACCGGGTAGGTCGCGGCGATCAGCAGTTCCGACAGCAAGGGGTCCGGATAAAGAGCGACCGGCGCGACCAGCGATTCGACAAAACTCAGCGGTGGCCCGGAGGGCTTCGGCGGCGCCAACGTGGAATCGGACGCCTGATTGTTCCCGGAAGCCGGCACGGCGGGCTTGGGCGTCGGCACTGTCGCTTGAGTTGCGCTGGCTGATGGCGACTGCTCCTCCTGCCGATCGCATCCGCCCAGCGCGCTCAGCGCGACAACCACACCAAGCGAGAAGCCGCCCCAGGTACCGCCGCTCAGCCCTCGCCGATCGGCGGAACTACGATGCTCAAGCCGTTGCGAGTGTGATTCCCGGAAGATCATAGGTCTACACCGCCTTCGGGTTTGCACATGGAGCCCTCCGCCGTCTCTTCCATCTTCTTCTCATCGCTCTGGGGTAGCTATTGATGCACGATTGATGGACGAGGCGCTTGTTTTGGCCTATTCCATCAACAGCCCTTCCTGTCGGTCCTGCACGACCCAACCCAGTCCTTCGAGCGCCTTCCGCGCCGTCGGACTGATCCCTCCAGCCAGGCGAATGACCTTGCCACGTACGTCCGCCATAGCGCTGACCTGACGGTCGAGGGCGTCGGCCAGCGCCGCATTCGCTTCGGTCCAAGCCAGATAATCCAACGGGAAACAGAACAACACGGTACCGTCGGCCAATCGGGCCGCGGCATTCGTGCCTAGCGGAATGAAGCGCTCGATCCTGTCCTGCTTGCCATGAACCCTGGCGTACATCTCGGCCTGCCGCGCCCGGAAGAAAGCGACTTGAGCACCGCGGGCCAGCACCGCGAACTTGACGAAATTCCCGCGATCCGCGGTACCGTCCATCCGCGCCAGAGCACCGACCAACCGCGTCTGCTCCACCGGGGAATACACGGTGTTGCCAAGGAACAGATCGGTCACGTCGGCCGAAAGCCCCATGTCCAGAAGTTTCTGCCGATTGGCCTTGCGAAGTTCCGAAGGCGGGGTCTGGACCGGGATTCCCTCCAGCCAGTTGCTGGTCTTGGATGCCGACACGAATGCGCCGACGCCGCCGGGAATCGCCGCCGAGGCGGCGCTGGCCGCGACCTTGCCGCTGTAACCCCACCAGGCGATTTCATTCAGGCGCTTTTGCAGAAGCGGATTGGTCGAGTAGGGATCGACCCGGAACTCCGCCGCATAGTCACGCTTGGTGGACGAAAAGCCGATGGCATTCTCGAGACGGCTGTCCTCCGCATCGCTTGGCGGATCGCCCATCAGCGCATCGCCCGCTCGTTCGGCGATCTTGCCGATACCGGTGAAGGCACCCTGCAGCGTCCCGACCGGGTTGGTCACCAGCGCCTTCGCGCCCTTCACCGCATCCTTGCCCCCCTGCTTTGCCTGGCGCGCGAACTGGTCCTTGGTATCGACCTTCTGCATCGCGGCGAGGGCCCGCATCTCGTCGACCCGGATCTTAAGTTCCGCGGTCGAATCGGCGGTGACGCGGCCGAACTTCGACTCGATCGTGTAATGGTTCATCACGCCGTCGTTCCGGACGGTAGGCGCTAACTTGTGGTAAGGGCTCTTCTGCAGCGCCGGCGGAAGGACCCGGGCTGCTTCGAAGACTGGAGGCGTTTCGTAGGGCTCCTCCGCCCGCGCGCTCTGCAGAACACCCGACACCGCCAACCCCATCCCGATCAGTGCGATTGCCTGCATCATCGTCAGAATTCGAAATCCTTGGTTAAGTGCAGCAGATACCCCAGCGCCGCGCGCCGTAAGAGGATAATTCGATAGCTCGCCCATCAGGATGCCATGGTCACACAATCGATCTGCCGTGGAAACCTTGATGTCCACACCGACGATCGCGCGCCGCGGCTCAAAAGCTCGCCTGGACACCCAGCGCAACATTGGTATTCGGAACATTACCCGCGCGGATGTTCTCCGACCGGCTCGAATGCTGCACGCCGCCATAAACCTTCGTCTCGTCCGTTATCCGGTAGACCAGAAGTGCCTCGCCTTGCCAGATCGTTTCAAACACACCATTCCGTTCATCGCCCGGCAAGGCGCTGGTCCAGTCGTTGCGTTCGAAATGTAGCCCGGTGATCAGTGTGAAGCGCTCCGCGAACTCGATTTCCAATTCGGTGGAAACGTAGTTGTTGGTGTACGACACATCGTCGGCCAGCAACGGTTGCTCTGCCCCGTTCGCGGTACCCCGCTCGTAGTGATAGCCGACGACCCACTGGACGCCTTCCCCCACCTGCCACGCGAGATGCGGTCCCAAGGTCCAGAAATTCAAATCGCGCTGCTGAAACTTCTCGTTGTAGCGACGCGTGCCGTAACGTCCCAGGAGTCGCAATTCGAGTCCGTCAGTCAGTTCCTGTGCAACGCGCAAGGCTCCGATCTGACTGCTCACGCGCTCGGCGGCCAGTTCAATCGGCTCGGCAGCCGACCCATGGGACTCCTCGACTTCGTGCTCGCCAGCCACCCGGACCTCGTTCTCCCCGAGAAATAAATCCGGCGCGAAGTAGTAACGAAACAGCACCGAGGTCCTGGCCGAGAACTCCTGACGCGCCTGGATGCGCAGCGTCCCGTGGCTGTAGCGGGATTGAGCGAAGTAAACGAAACCCTGGCCCTGAAGGTCGAACGTCGTCTTCCCGTAGCGCGTCGCAAACGATCGCGCCACATCCAGCATCGGCTCGAACACCTCGTCACTTCCCTGGCCCGTCAACCGGTTGTCCAGCGCCGGCTGGGTCGGATCACCGTCCAGGGTCAGGCGGCGCGTCGCGGAAAACACGCCGACGTCGTCCGTATAGAACATCGTGCTGTGAGTCGTCACCGACCACTCGCCGTAGGCGAGCGACGGCAATCCCGAGCAAAGGCAGATGGCCCGCATCTGCCACCGCAATCGGGATCCGGGCGAGTGCATCGCAACCGATCGGGCCCTCAATCAATCGCCCCCACCGTGACAACCATCCGCCGCCCAAGCAGTTTATCGAAACTGTATCGAACCGTCCCGTCGGGTCATTATGCTTTTTCCGCCCATGGAGTGTTGGCAGCCTTTGTTTGCGCAGATGGCATCACTCTCCAGACGAGAAGACATTGATTGAAAGTGGGCGGACGCTTTGGCGATGCATCCCGAATTCGACGATACGTACCCTCCAAGCGGCCGATCGGCGTCCGTTGCCGAAACCGGCCGGATGCAGCCGAGCGAGCCCTGCCTGCTCGAACAGGCCCTGCGTTCCTGGGATCTGGTTTGTACTCCCTTGAACGCCGGCTATGGCTATCAGATGGTTTTCCTGCGAACGGCGTCGCTGATCGTTTACTACAAACGTTACGAGGCCGCGATCAGGCTCCGGGGAACCGCGGCACCCAACATGCTAGCCTTCGCGGCACCGCTTCGAGCCATGCCGGACAACGCGGTATTGGAAAGCGCATCAGACGGCACCGGGCTTTCCCTGTATGCTGCCAAGTGTACTAGACGTGACATTCGCCCAAGGACAGCGGCACGTCATCGTGCTCATCGATTTGTCTGGATTCCGGGCGGCTCTCGATGCGGAAGTCTTTAATCTGCGCTCGAAACGGTCGCGTCCACGCGCCTGCTGCCCGCTGTCGCGCACGATGCGACTGGCCGTCCCATCCCGTTCCACTCGAGCCGGAATCCGCTGATGTGCTCTGCACTGACGCAACGGCGGACTCCCTCAGATGACCGGCGCTTCTCGCGCCCCATGGCAGAACCGGAACTTGCGGCTGCTGCCGCACGGACAGGGCGCGTAGGCGCCGCGCTGCTTGTCCTCGCCTTTGACCAGGTCCATCACGTCGGCCGGCGCCTTACCTCGCGAATAAAGCTCCGCCATGCGCCGCATCGCCGGCCGCGTATGCGTGAAGAATCGGTAGAGGCCCGCGCACAGATAGTTCTGGCCCGGCTCGCCATCCTGAGACAGAACGAACCGATCCTTGGGACAGCCGCCGTTGCACAGCGGCCGCACCACGCATTCCCGGCACTGGCGCGTAAGGGACTCGCGCTTGTCCAGCCCGAATTTCCGCTGCTCCACAGAAGCCACCAGCTCGAGCATGTGGATCTGGTGGATGTTGCCGAGCCTGTAGCCCGGTTCGACGAAATGGTCGCAGGCATAGAGATCACCGTTGTACTCCAACGCCGGCCCGTAGCCACAGGTCGGTGCATGGATGCAGAGCTTGTACTGGCCGAAGTAGGCCTCCAGCGTGACATCGAAGAGTTGGACGTAAACGCTGCCGACATCGTGCCGGACCCATTCCTCGAAGACATCGATCAGGAACCGCCCGTACTGCTCGGCTCCGACCGAGCGATCCGTCACCAGCGAGCCGCTCTGCGTATACAGCGGCCGTTTCTCGCGTGGGCGTTCGCTCCAACCCAGATTGGCGATATGAAGCGTCTCCGGGGCCGCCCGCTCGACGATCGGGATGAACTGAACCCAGGTCGCCGCCAGCTCATCCCGGAAATACTGGTAGACGCGGCGACCATGAGCCTGATTCGCGGCATTGACCGTGCACAGGATGTTGAAATCCACCCGGTGCTTGCGCAGGCACCGCCAGCCCTTCATGACGAGATCGAATGTGCCTTCGCCACTCCGCGTGACGCGGTAAGCATCGTGCAGTTCCCGCGGTCCGTCGACGCTCAAACCGACCAGAAAGCGATGCGCGTACAGAAACGCGCACCAGTCGTCGTCGAGCGCGATGCCGTTGGTCTGAAAGGTATGCCGGACCCGCTGGCCCGGACGCCGGTACTGTTCGACCCGCGCCATCGCCTTACGGAAGAAATCGAGGCCCATCAGCGTCGGTTCACCGCCCTGCCAGGCGACCGTGACCTCCGGGGTCCGGTGCGCTTCGAGCAACTGCCGGATGTAGGTGTCCAGCGTCGTTTCGGACATCCGGTGTGTTCCATCCGGGTACAACGCCTCCTTGGACAGGAAGAAGCAGTACTGGCAATCGATATTGCAGGTCGAGCCGCTAGGCTTCGCCAGCACATGGAATCGCGGCGGTGCCGTGGCGGCGACTTTCGGATCGAGTGGGGGCGAGACGCAAGACTCCACGACCGGCGACACCTATCGCTGATGCGGCGCCTCGGCGCCGGATTGGACTCGCCTTGGCGGCACAGGAACACTGGCGCCGAAGCGCCCCGGAAAGATCAAGGGGCGCCTCCACGCACGACCATGCCGCGCGGGAGCCTTGCGTAAAGCGTCAGCGATGGCCGCCGCCGGCCGCTTCCGTCATTTTTTCGATCACTTGGTCGACACTGAAGCTGGCGGCCTTCTGCCGCGGCGGAAACTCCCTGAAGGACGCCAGGAATTCCGCAACACCGGCCTGCGCCGGCACCAGCATGTAGGCACGATCGATCATCCAGTCGTAGTACGTGTTCGACGTGATGTCCGCGCGCTCGTAGGGGTCGGTGCGGAGGTTGAAGATCTTCGGCACCCGCAGCGGCACGAGAGGCTCGGCCCAGACCTGCAAGGTTCCGACGGCCCGCTGTTCCAGGAAAACGAACTTCCAGTTGTCATAACGCAGACAGGCCAAGTCGCCGTCGTCCGTGAAGTACAGGAAACCCTTGCGCGCATGCTTGTCGGTCTTTCCCGTGAAATACGGCATCAGACTTAGGCCGTCCAGGTGGACCTTGAAAGTCTTGCTGCCGACAGTCAGCCCTTGCTTCAGTTTCTCCTTGATGTCGGGGTCTCCAGCGGCTTCGACGATGGTCGGCAGCCAATCGAGGTGGCTGACGACATCGTTGCAGACCGTTCCCGGTTTGATCACGCCCGGCCACCGCACCATGCACGGCACACGGAATGCCCCTTCCCAGTTCGAGTTCTTCTCGTTCCGGAAAGGCGTCATGCCGGCATCCGGCCAGGTGTTCATATGCGGACCGTTGTCGGTGCTGTACATGACCATCGTGTCATCCGCGATACCGAGTTCGTCCAGCAGGTCGAGCATCTCGCCGATGTGCTTGTCGTGCTCGACCATGCAGTCGTGGTATTCGGATTGCCAGCGGCCGGCCTGACCGCGGATGCGGTCCTCGATGTGGGTCCGGAAGTGCATGTGCGATGTGTTGAACCACAGGAAGAACGGTTTGCCATCCCGGTTCGCCGCCCGGATGAATTCCTTGGCGGCCGCCAGGAACTCCACGTCGATCGTCTCCATGCGCTTCTTGGTGAGCGGTCCTGTGTTCTCGATCCTCTGCCCGCCCTTGCCGTCCGCCCAGCAACGCAGCACGCCGCGCGGGCCGAACTTCTTGCGGAACTCCGGGAACTCCTTCGCATCGGGATAGTCGGCGTTTTCGGGTTCTTCTTCGGCATTCAGGTGATAGAGGTTGCCAAAGAACTCATCGAAGCCATGCATCGTCGGCAGGTG
Organism: uncultured Methylococcaceae bacterium; assembly: GCA_964644665.1. Classification (GTDB taxonomy): domain Bacteria; phylum Pseudomonadota; class Gammaproteobacteria; order Methylococcales; family Methylococcaceae; genus Methylotetracoccus. Next base: position 59,163 of record CAZXXC010000001.1, on the reverse strand, counting down.
TTCGTCGCGGTCGCCGAAGTGGTTCTTGCCGAACTGTCCCGTCACGTAGCCCAACGGTTTCAGCAGTTCCGGGATGTTCGGATCCTCGGCGCGCATGCCGAGCGGCGCGCCTGGCAGGCCGACTTTCGTCAGACCGGTGCGCAGGCCGCATTGGCCGGTGATGAACGAGGCGCGTCCCGCCGTGCAGCTTTGCTCGGCATAGTAGTCCGTGAAGAGTATCCCCTCTTCAGCGATCCGATCGATGTTGGGCGTACGATACCCCATCATCCCTTTGGTGAAGATGCTGAGGTTCGACTGTCCGATGTCGTCGCCCCAAAGGATCAGGAAATTCGGCTGTTTGTCGTTGGCCATGCGCGTACTCCTGTAAAGTCGAATCGTTGCCGCAAGGGAGCGTCTGGCCACGGTGCCGCCGCCGGTATGGCTTGGTGCTCCGAGAGGGTACTGTAGAGGTTTACACCGCCGCTATGCAAATTCCGCCAGGTGCGCGCCGCAACCCTGGTCTCTGTTTGACGGTCGCTGCCAAAAGGACCGGCACGGAACGGTGGACCGTTCACCGGCCAGTCGTCGTCCCGCTGTTCCCTTCCCCACGCGGGCCGACCTGGCAAGGACCGCTTCCATCGGGCCGACCTGCGAACGAAACCGCACGCAGTCACCTGATGATGGCGCGCTGAAGGCTACGCCACGGCCTTCAGCAAGGCGAACAGGATCTCCTTGATCGGTATTTGCAGGGCGACGACACCCAGCATCGGGACCGCGATCGGCACGGCCAGCGCCAGTAGGGCTTGCTTGCCGAGAGGAAAGACGTGCATGTTCCGCACAGCATCAAAGAGTGCGACAGTGTCTGCGACCGGACCGAGTTCCGGGGCCGAAAGGATGCCATCGTCCTCGACGGGCGTCTTATCGATCCATCGCCGCTTCACCAAACGCCCATGAATTCCGACTAGAGCACCGTATTCCAACAGCGCGCGCTTCCTGGCAGCGGACAACTTGCCAATCCAAACCAGATAGGGTGAGGCGAAGATCAACAACAGCACGATCGCCAGGCTGAGCATGTTCACCTTGAGCGAATGGATATCGGTGCCGTGATACAGCACGGAGTGGGCCCACTTCGCCGAAGCGACCGCGGATATCGCGAACAGCACCGGACTGAACGCTTTCGGAAACCGCTCGATGAACCCCATCCCGCCGGCGCCGTCCGGATGTGTGGGAACGATCTGAAGATCGAGTTTCGTGAGGCGGTAGAACAAGATCATCAGCAACATCACTCGCCAAAGCCAGGCCAGCAGCAGGACCATGAAAATGGTCCTCGACACGTGAAGATACCACCATCCGCCGAACCCGAGCGGGGCATCGGCACGTGCCTGAGCCGCCCAATTCAACTCGTGCATATCCATGAAGCTCTGAGGAACGGTCTCCGCGGCCACGATCAGACTCAACATCACCATCCACGGATACAAGGCATCGCGAAGCCTGGCCATGTCGAGAAGGATCGAGCGAAATCGAGGCTGATCCGATGCCCTGACCAATCCGGATGTTTCGAAATAGGGCAACAGCGATGTCGTCAGCCGGTGGCTCATGGCCTCCGCGGCAATGAACAGCGGTATGGCAAGAAGACAGCGTACATTGACACCAAAATGTTGCAGCATTGACTCTCCGGCCACCAGCGGGAACAAGCGGCCCGCAGCCGCCGACCAAATGGCCACCGGCAGCCAGGCAAGCAATGACCAGAACAGCGCCCGACGTGCAATTCCGAGGCCGTTCACTGGAATGAGACCCGTCTTTCTCTGCATGCGAAACAGCAGGTCATTTCGGATCAACGAGAAATCCGTTTCGTCGGAATTCGGCGGGTGATCGAGAAGCTGGTTCATATCCCGTTCTCCAGTGGCTTGTCGGCGTCTTTCGCCAACACTTCACCACAAGCGTTTCCAGCAAGGCCGGAAGCAAATCTGGCACCGTCATCCGGTGCGGCGAAATCGGTAGCTTACCGGACATCCGGGCTAAGCGCCCGCCGAGTCTCATCGGCATCGCCCGACCGCTTCCGCAGGCCGCATCCCAGCGCAGCGGAAAAGCCGCCGTCTACGCCTCCCGCTAACTTTTCGCGCAACCGTGTTATAACTCTGCCGGTGACTCGGAGAACCACCCTGCGGTGAGAACGATGAAGACGCTTCGATTCCTGGTACTGGCCATCCTGCCATGGGTTTGGGTCGGCGTCCTGGCGGACCCGACGGCGCTGGATCGCTACGTCGCCAAACCCGACGACCATTACGGCTACCTTCGCTATCACACCGAAAGAAAACCCCTGTACAACACCTATTTCTTCCGGATGACCTCCCAGCAATGGCGGAGTCCGGATCAGGTCGATCGCTACCTGTGGCAACACGATGTGGCGATCACGGTACCGCGCCTGCTGACGGCCAAGAACCGTCACCTGGCGGTATTGATCATCGACGGCGGCAATAATGACAGTCCGCCCCCGAAAGACACGAACGAACAGGCTGCCACGCTGGCTCTGGCGCTGGGATGCCCGGTCGTCCTGCTCAAACAAATCCCGAACCAGCCGCTTGTTTTCGCCGATGAACAGCCCCCCGGCCGGAGCGAAGACGCGATTCTGGCGTATACGTTCGACAAGTTCCTGCAAAACCCGGCCGACGAGGAATGGCCCGCACATCTGCCGATGACCAAGGCCGTGGTGCGGGCCATGGACATGGCGCAAAGAGCCCTGGCTGCACGATCGATCCGGATCCGCAAGTTCATCCTGTATGGCGGTTCGAAGCGCGGTTGGACCGCGTGGCTCACCGCGGCGGTGGATTCGCGGGTCAAGGCGATCGTCCCGGCATCCGCCGATCTGCTGCGGCTACCCGAGCAGAACCAGCACACCTGCGAAGCCTACGGCTTTTACCCGAAGGCGCTCGAAGACTATGTCGCATTCGACATTCCCAATCGCTCGCGCACCGCGGAAGGAGCCGCGCTGGCCGCCGTCGTCGATCCGTATTCCTACCGCGATCGCTATAAGATACCCAAACTGGTCCTGAATGCCGCGGGAGATCAGTATTTTCTCCCGGACTCGTCGCAGTTCTATTTCCGAGACTTGCCGAAGCGGAAATGGCTGCGTTATTCGCCCAACACCGATCACGCACAGAACAACGATGCATTCCTGTCGGGTGCCGCCTGGGCGAAGAAGATCCTGAACGGGCAACGCCTGCCGCGTTTCCGCTGGTCCTTCGACGAATTGGCCGGAGCGATCGACTTGCGTACCATCGACAGGCCCTCGCAGGTTCGCCTGTGGCGCGCCAGCAATCCGGATGCCAGGGACTTCCGTCTGGAAACCATCGGCCCAAGCTGGGTCAGCAGCCCGCTTTACGATCTCGGCGACGGCCGCTTCGTCGGACCCGTGGCTTCCCCTGAACGCGGTTGGAGCGCCTATTTCGTCGAACTGACTTACAAGTCGTCCAGTTTTTTGGAACCCGACCAAGTCTATACGACCGACGTCTACGTGACACCGGACGTCCTGCCGTACGTGGGACAGCCTTGCGCGGGCGAGTAGCTGCAGTACCCGAAAGTCCCCGACCGGCCGAGCGGAACCATGCTGACCTTGTATCAGTTCACCGGTTCCCATTACTGCGAGAAGGCACAATGGGCTTTGGACTGGAAAGGCGTGCCCTACAAGACCGACAATCTGGTCGTGGGCCTTCATGCCAAGAAGGTCAGGAAGCTGGCGCCGAACAGCAGTGTTCCGGTGTTGGTCGATGGCGGGCAGGCGGTGCAGGGATCCGGCGCCATCATCAGTCATCTCGATGATCGGTATCCGGAGGATCCGCTGACGCCGGCAGAGCCCGATCTGAGGCGGAAGACCATGGAATGGGAGTCGTTCCTCGACGATCGACTGGGGGTGCCGATCCGGCTGTACCTGTACCACCACATTCTACCCGACCGCGAAGCGGCCACCCGCTACCTGCTGACCGGAACGCCATGGTGGGCGCGGCCGATCTATCGCATCATCTTCCCCGGAATCAGGGAGGCGATGATCCGCATGATGAAGATCACTCCGGCTTCCGCCGAACGGGCGAAGCGAACGCTGGATCAGACGCTGCAGAACCTGAATCAGGCTCTGGACGACCGGGATTTTCTGGTCGGCGATCGGTTCAGCCGGGCCGATCTGACGGCGAGCGCACTCCTGTCCGGGGTACTGTTGTCATCGCGGCGTCTGCCGCCGGTTCTCGACTGGTTCTACTGCGAGATTGAGGATCAGCGCTGCTTCCAATGGACCGTCGACATGTACCGGCGGTATCGCCGGGATGGAAGGTCTGCGCCCTGAGCGACACGGACCAAACCGTCTCATGTCACAAGATCGGCCCGCACCTGATGCCATGGGGCGGGACCAGGATCGATCGCGAGCCGATCCCGGTTCCGCCCGGATCGAGCATGCCGGGTCATCCCGCCGGCAAACCGGACCACCCCGGAGGCGGCGGCCGTCCCCACCGGATCAATGCCGAACGCTCTCGGCAACCGCCGACGATGCGTCATCCGCGCTTTCCACGAGTTGCTGATCCAGTTCCTTCTCCAGTTCTTCGTCCAGCGGCGGATTGCCGTCGTGGATCTGGTAGTTCCTCTCCTGCAGATAGGCGTTGCGCAGAAACTCGTAGCGATCCACCGATGCTTCATCGGCGATCTTGCTGGCATTCAGCAGATCGGCCCGGGTATCGGTCACCCGCAGTGCGCCGCTGAACCACGGTATGGCCACCGGCGCCACATAGTTGATCGGGTTCGTGGCGATTTCACCGGGTATGCTGGCGGCGCTGCGCGGCGTGCTCGAGCCGACGAACGGGATCACCAGATAAGGCCCCGACGGCACCCCCCAAACGGCCAGTGTCTGATCGAAATCCTCGTTGTGCTTGGTCAGCCCCATCGGGGTCGCCACATCGAACAGGCCGCCCAGACCCGCTGCGGTGTTGATGAAAAACCGTCCCGCGTCCTGGCTTCCCTGCAACATCTTCCACTGCAGGAAATCGTTCACGATCACGGAGATATCCTTGACGTTGCTGTAGAAATTCGTTACGCCCTGATCGACGAACGAAGGCGTCACGGTCTTGTAGCCGTTGGCGACCGGCTTCATCACGTAGTCGTCGACGCCGTCATTGAAACTTTGAACGTCCCGGTTCCAGTCCTCCCAGGGATCCTGGGGGTGTTTGCCGGACGGCGAGGCGCAGGCGCTCAATACCATCGCCACGAACGCGAGACCATTCCAGTTCTTCAGTTCTGTGCCCATCTTCTTTCACTCATCCTCATCTGCGCCCGCCTTCGACGTTCGTTGTGACGCTCCCGTCGCCGCGCAACCGGCAGAATGTCCAGTCCGCACCGGAACCGACACACGATCAATCACAAACCAACTCGCCAAACAAATTGGTATAAACGTTCCGCTCCACCGCCGAGTTCCGCTCGGGAAAAGCCGGGAATCGATAGGTCACCTTGACCGGGTGGATGATGACATGCGGAGGCACGCCGGCATCGCGTTCCGGATCGGTTGACACATAAGCCTCACCGAACTCGATCGAAGTGATCTCGGCATTGCCGCGCCTGCAGGCTGCGGCGACTTCGGATTCGGATGGCGTCTGTCGACAGGAACCCAGCAGCAAACCCAGCGCGGACACGAGGATCGAGACGAATTTCCGCTTATCGCCGCTACGCATGTCGGTCGTTTGAGCCATCGTTGCAAATCCCTGCCGGCATCCACGTTTCGCAACCATGGAATGCACGCCTTCCGGGAGCATCGCAGCAAGGCCTTGGCTCCCGCTCGATCATCATGCTGGCACAGACGCTCGCCAGGAACAAGCCGACGGGTTCCGGGGCGGTCCTCCGAACTGCCGCAGATGGATTGGAGAAAGTCACTGGTAGCGTGGCTCACCGATTGACCCGAAGCTCGGCCAACCGTCGCGTACGCCATTGGGGTAATGACCCTGGACGAGCAGTCTGCAACGTGCGGATGGTGCTGGATGCGGAGGTAAACGGCAAGGCCCATGGGCCGCAGCACGGTTTGCCCCGGCTGCGGCCCTTACTGGAGCCCCTGCCGCTGGAGCAACGTCCGGCACCGATCCAGGGTGACGATGCCTTCCGCAACGAACGCGTCATGGCCGAGATAGAAGACCTGGACCAGGCCTATCTGTTCAAACTCCGCCAGACCACCGGGGTCGCGCGACTCACCGAACATGCCGGCCAGTCCCGTCTGTTGCTAACCCTGACCCACGCCGCTGGCGACCAGATCAAAGCCATGCGCCAATATCCGCAATGGTCTCGACCATGTTCGGGCTACTGCGCCTCAGTTGCCGAAAAGGGAACTTGGCGTGCCCTCTTCCGCCAGACGTCACCTAGATCCTCCGTTCGCAACCAGGCAGACGTCCGCTACCTACTACGCTACCCCCAACCTCTGCCGGTGTAGCACACCGGCTAACTGACAAATGCAACCATCCCATTAGAGCCGGGGGAACTCCCGATTTGGTTAGGTTCATTCATCCATATGTAGCTGACGCCAGGATGCCCGGCGTGTGATGCCCTGAACCGGTGCGCGCGGCAAACCGGCGGTGATGGTACTGCCGCCCGACAGGCGAACGATTTCAACCAGCTTGCCGCTAGGCAGTTGAACGACGACTGGGCGAGTTGCGAGCGCATTGCCCAGTGATTGACCCACCACGTGACTGCTGACGCTGGTGATGTAACCACCGGTCTGCGCGTCGACGAAGTAGCGGAAGCTGTAGCCGCCGAGCGTACAGGCGCTTTGGCTGGGCACATTCGTGTTGAACAGCAGCATACCCAGAACCAGAAGGGGATCGGTGTTGATGCGTTCGCCCGCTGTCGGCAAATCGACATACCAACCATTCTTGGCGCTCAGGTCCACCGTATGACGACTGGCGATCCGCACGGTCTCGCCGGCGTTACAAACGACCGTGGAGGCGCCGGCGGGGCATGTTCCTTCGGTGAAGGTCTGCTGCACGAAGCCCGGGTCGATGCGGGGGTTACCGTAGCCGCTGGCGCCTAGTTGGTCCTTGATGGCGTACATGGACTGGGTCGTGTTGATTGGCAGATCGGTCACGCCCAGCAGCCGGCCGGTGCCAACGTAGACCACCGCGTTGCCCGAGAATTCACCGATCTCGGGTTTCGTCGTGATCGATTGCGCTTCGCCATCGCTGTCTCGAAGCGTCGCCAGCAATTGCGCGTCGTAGCCGCTGTTGCCCAAATCGCCGTTGACGTCGAAACGCCAAAGGTTGCCGAGAATGTCGCCGCCGTAGACGCGTTGTGCCGTATTGTCGTATTCCGCGTTGTCGACCCACGCAGTGATCTTCGCGAGGCCACTGGGCGTGTCGGTACTGCCGGCACTCGTACTGATCGAGCGGATCAGCGTGCCCGTTTCCACGTTGACCACGTAAAGCCGACCAAGGCCGTCTCCTGGCGAGACATTGTTGTAGCCAGACGTCAACAGGACGACCCAGGTGCCATCCTTCAGCTTGGTGATCACCGGGTTTCCGAACGTATAGCCCATGTTGGTATCGGTGAACTCCCAAAGTGCAGCAGGCGATTCCGGGTTGGTGACGTCGAGGGCATAGTAGCCGCGTCCACCCGCATTCAAACCGCCCACCAAGATCGTGTGCCAGGCGCCACCGAAATAGGCGTCTCCGGTGACCGGGGTTCCATCGACGTAGTACTGATGGAGGTTGGCGTAGTTCTTGTCGGCCAGTTTGAACAGGTTGGGGATCACGATCTTGGGAACGTAGACCCACTCCTCCGATCCCGGGGCGACACCCTCGTTATTGAACGCATGCAGCATCCCGTCATTCGCACCGACGTAGACCATGCCCGGGCGGGACAAGCCGCTGGCGAAGGATTGGTACCCGGCGTCGCCATAGAGGTACAGCGCATCCTTCACGTACACCGCCTCGGAATTGACAAGATCGCCGAGCACGTGAGTTCGCTGCCGGTAGTATTTGCTGCTGTCGTTGGCGGGTCCTTCGTGCGTTCGCACCCCCCGAATGAAGCTGACTAGGTGCTCGCCGGCCGCAAGAGCCCGATCGGTTTCGGATAAGCAGGTCGTACCCGTCGCGCAAAACTGCGAGAGCGTGCTGATGTTGTCCAAACTGAAAGAATCGCGTTCCTCGCTGCTCAAAGACGCCCAGTCGAATGCCTTGAGGTTGCGGCCGGCTGCGTTGTACGTGTACAGCGTGCGCGATCCCTTTGAATCGAGTTGGTCCCTGGCCTTCCAATCGACGGTCGCGCTGAGAGCACCCGTCTGCACATCGATTTGCTGCCGCTGCAGTTCACTGGTCCACTCCATGGTCGTGAACAGCGAACTGAACACAAAGTTATCGCCGGCGGTGACGTTCGGACTGCTGGTTGCGGCCGCGGCCGCCGTCCCGTCACGGGCCGACACGCCGGCCAGCGCGCTGGCGAGGCCAACGGCCAGGGACGCCGGATTGGTGGCGCTGAAATAAGTTCCACGGCCATTGACGGCTGCGTGCCACATGTCGTCGATGGCTTCCGGTTCGTCGGCCTTAGGGAGCGGCCAGTTGCAGGCTCCGCTCTGTTGCCAGGGGCACGTTGTGGGGGGATTCGCCAGAGTTCCGCTTTTCACCGCAAAATAGTCTCCGGTGGTGTCGCTGGTGTAGTTGCTGGTAAAGATCATGCGCCCTGGGGCGCCGAGGCCCAACGTAAAGGTGGTCATGTGCTGTGAGGCTGATGAGTCGGTTCCGCTGGAAGGAACGTTGTTCTCGCAGACATCGACATCGGCGCCGAGCGCGCCTTCGCAATTGCCCAGCGCCGAGGATCTGAGATCCGTCATGTAGTAATACTGCGCACCATCGGCCAAGCTGTTGGAACTGCCCCCGCTGGTGCTGCTGCTGGTCGAAATTTCGGTCTGCGGATTGGGGGACTGCAGGGCACGCGGACTCCAAGTGCAACCCACGACTGTGCTGGTCGTCGTGCTGGGACCCGTGGTGGTGTCGCTCAGGACTTTGCCATCGGGCGATGTCGTCACGGTGTGCACCGTGGTTTCCACGGTGGCCACGATCTTCTGCCGACCCCATGAGCAGCCGGACGTCGAGTAGGCTTCGGTCGTCGAGGTCGTCGTCGTGACGGTGGTGCCGGCCGAGCCATCGTAATGGGGCCGCGGTGTGCCGCCGTCCTGGTTGTCCATCACGCTCGTGCCGTCGAGTTTTTTGACACTGTTGGCCGTGCCGTTCCAGTAACCATCGGTCGACAGGATCAGGAAGTTCTGCTGGCAGGAATACTGAATGGGATCATTCACGCTCGCGTTGTTGATCGAGGTCAGCTTGCGGGCGTACAGGCGCCCCACATTGGCCATGGCTTCTCGCAGCGGGGTGCCGCCGCTCGCGCGGCAACCATACAGCTTGCCGTACCAGGTCGACTTCTGGCTGCTATCGAAGGCGCCCCAGTTCAGGAAAGCGGGGGAATTGTTGTTGTTGAGGCTCATGAAGGCGACCCGATAGCGGTTATCGATCGGGTTGAACGCGCGGCCGGTCGCGGTTTTCATCATCAACATGCGGGTCCGGTGATAGCTGAACCAGTTGGCGAAGTTGGTGCGCTCGTCCTGCCCGCCCGGCCCGGAGCTGGAAGTGACCTTGACATAGGTGAAATAGTCTTTCGGAGCTTTCTGGCCGTCGTGCTTCGTGCTGGTGTTGGACGTACTGTTGCACTCCTTGTAGAAGACACTGTCCGTGTCGTTGTAATCCTTCAGTTTGGCCGTCGTCTGCTTACCGGAATAGGTGTAGTAGTAGGCGGGTTGCGACTTGTCGGTGCCCGCGTTGTACGACGTGGTGTTGTCAAACGCATAGAAGCTGGTGCTGAGGTTGACAGTACCCTCCGAAGTCTTGTAGCCGTTTTTCCAGGCCGATGTGAACGAGGCGTTCGGGTAGCTGGCGCCGGTGGCGTCGACCGGCGGCTCATAGGTGATGTTTGGATCGTAGTACACTCCGTTGCAATGGCTGCTGCGGTAGCCATATTCGCAGGAGCTGCTGGCGCTGCAGGTGATGCCGGTTCCTCCGGCGAAGTCTTTCACCGTATCCGGCATGTGCGACCAGGCCATGCTGCCCGAATCGTCCATCACGAACATCACGTTGGGCAGCACCGACACGCCGGATGAGGTGATCAAGGGCGCCGTGGCGAGATCGGTGGTGGCGCCTTCCGCCGATAAGGCCACGGTCGCGCCGATCCAGAGGCAGACAGCGAGTTGCCGGGCATGTCGACGTCTCATGACCCATTCCTCGCTTCAGATCAGAACGATCGCCTGCACATAGCTCGTCGTGCTGCCGGGGCCGGTCATCCGGCACGTAATCCGGTAATAGATTTGTGTGCTGGACTGCAGACCTTTGACCCCGGCGCCTTTGCTGTTCCCGGATGACTTGGCGGCAGGCGATGGGGCACAGTCCACGGCAACGTCGTTGGGATCGCCCGGGGCGCTACAAAGCCGCTGAATCACAAAAGCAGCCCGTGGACGAAAGGCCCCGTCGGTGATGCCCCAGGGAATGGTGTTGCCTTGGGCATCGATCGGAAGGTTGAACACGGCACCGGCCTTCACCAGAGTGTTTTTCCAAAACCCGTCCCAGGTCTGGCCACTGGCGACATCGGGGTTCTGCCAAGCCGCGCGGTAGCCGTGACTCGCATCGTCACTGAACAGGACATCGGCGGCGGTGTTGGCCTCCAGCCAGTCGATTGCCGTCTCGATACAGACGTCGCTCGCGTGGCTCGCGCCGTGGCGGAATGCCAGGTTACCCGCAATGACATTGGTGGTGTCCACCGAGCGGGTCAGCGCGGCGCCCGCCATCATCATCGCGACCAGGACGAACAGCGTGATCATCAGGACGACGCCCCGCTGCCGACCGCGGCAGCCCGGTTGCTTCAACATCCCGTTGCCTCCATCCACATTACGTTGCGAAGTGGTACCAAGGTCTGAAACAAGCGGTACCGGTAGTTCTTCCAATCGGGGTTGTCCAAGCCGTTCGGGTTCTTGCTGAGGACGATCGGGTTGGCGGCACTGCCCGGGGGGTTATCGGCCGTTCCACCCTCCCAGGAAGGTGCCGCCGTGGTGACATACACCGCGGAAGCGCCGGAGCCGACGGTTCTTTCGAATTGGGTGCTGCGGGCGACTAGCGCAAGCCGGACGCTGAGATTACGGGCGAGTGCGCATCCGGTCGAGAAGCCAGCCAGCAAGGTTTGGTTGTATGTATCGGCGATACGGTCGCCCGGCGATGATATGTCCTGTCCATACTGCGCTCTGAGGCTGACGATGTTGTTGGCAACCGGTACCCAGACCTCGGAGTCGCCGACCAAGCTGGTATCGCCGCAGTTCCGCTGCATGTAGTCGCAGACGGTCAGATTCCCGTTGCGGATCGCAAAGGCACGGATCCGCGGTGATGTGCCAAGGTTGAACAACTTGCCGCCCGCGACGCCGTCGGCCCCTGTCGTGACGTTGACATTGGGATCATTCCCGGCATTGACGCTGGCGACCGTATCCAGGGTCTGGTTACATGGCGTCGGCTTGGTTCTGGCTGCCGCGATGACATAGTCAGCGACCAGAAACATCGTCGGTGTCCGTACGGTATAGCTCGTGGTGGACATCTGCGCCTCGATTCGGTCGCCCTCCGGCGCGCCGAAACTGTTGCTCTTTACGAAAACCAAGGTATCGGTATTCGCATCTCCGGCGGGGATTCCGGCATGGTTGATCGTCACCGGCGCGATGGCGTTCAGCGTGACGCCGCTTCGTAACGTGAGGTTGCAGCCGAATAGGTCAGTCGCGCTGATCCCAACGCCAGCTTCGCGGAGTTCGGTCTCCAGGGTATGCAACGCGATCGCGCCATTGGTCAGCGCGTCATCACCGTGCGTGATCGTTCGTCTCTGGCTCTCCGCCACGGTGTACAACTGTGCCATGAACAGCGTGCTGATCATGCCGATGAGCATGGCCACCATGATCTCGACTAGCGTAAACCCGGCGATTGCGGCGGCTCGACCGAGTCTATTTGATGACCGTGGTGACCACATGATGATGTAGCGGATCGGTGCTGGTAATCTGCCACCGCAGGGTGATCGTGACCAGGCTCTTGGCGGTATCCGGAGGCGTGAATCCATCGATGACGTTGACGACGATGGTCGGCTTGTTCTCGTCGCGATCCCTGATCCCCGGCAGGCGATCCTTGGCCGGGTCGTCTCCCGGCGTGAGACTCTGTAGCCACTGCAGGTAACTGGCACCTCCGGACCCCGCGTCACCCTCCCAGTTGGCCTCAAGCACTGCGGGCTGTCGGGCATCCGTGCGCATCTTGCCGATGAGTTCGTTGACGAGGAAACTGGCGTCGGCGCGGTACTTGGCCTCGGTGTTGTTGCGGATGGAGGTGGCGTACATGGCAACGATGCCGAGCAGACCGATCGAGAAGACCAGCACCGAGACTAGCATCTCGATCAGCAGGTAGCCGGCTTGGTCTGGCAAGCGTCCTTGCTCTGGGCCTGGCATGGCTCAGCACCCCTTGGGATCGGTGCTGGCCAGCGCGGGATCGCAGATCCGGGCTTGTCCCATGGTCGACACCGTGACGCGCAGGCAGCGCAGGGTCCCGCCGTTGGCTAAACAGCGGTCGGTGGATGGCGGCGTGATGTCGATCGCGATGTTGGCCAGGCTTCCATCGACCGGATTGCGCCCGCCGAAGCCGTTGTAAGCGATGACGGCTGCACCTGCGTGGATTGTGTTGTTGCCGGTTCCCTCCGATGCCGGGCGGGCCTGGATGATATAAGGATTGTTTGCATCCGGTTCGGTCGGCAGCGGCGGAGGCGTCGCGGGGGCCTGGTCGCATTTGCCGGTGACGTCGGTCAGGCTCACGAACCAACTGGTCCCGGCGGTCGAGACCGTGCAGTTGTTGCCCCCTTTGAGGTCGACCAGTTGGAACCGAACCGTCATATTTTGCTTGACCGCTTCCGCGCGGGCCAGTTGCAGGCCATTCAGTATTCCCTCAGCGCCGCTCCTCAGCCGCGTGTTGTGAACCCATTCGTCCACGCCACTCACGCCCAATGTCAGCGCCAATCCGATGATGGTCAGTCCAGTGGCCAGCTCGATCAGTGTCAGCCCTGCCTGGCGCCATGGTCTCAGCCACATGGTACGCCGCCCTTGCGAGTAACCCAACAATTGTTGGGGCTGTTGACGGTCCAACCGGACGGCACTGCCGTGGTCGCCTTGGAGTTGGCTTGATCGATCGTGTAAGTGAAGCCGTTCATCATGGTCCCGGTCTTCCCTTGCGCCTGAATGGTGTAGGCCGTCGCGGTTTGAGTCGGGCAGGAGAAGTCAAAATACTTGCTGGTCGTGGAGTCAGCCGTGCATCCAGGCGCACCGACGTAAGTTCTCGCATCCTGAAAGAACTGTTCCATGGAGACTCGTTTGGTCGAGAGATTCGATGTGGCGTCGGTGATCGCGCTGCGCACGACATAGTCGCGATACGACGGCACCGCAATCGTGGTCAGCAGGGCGGCCACAGCGATCACGATCATCAGTTCGATCAGGGTGAAGCCGCTGCGGCAAAGCACTCGCGTGCTCATGTGTCGGTCACGCATGGCTAGTACTCCATTGGGTCGAAACTTTTAATTTATAGCCAAGCCAAGTCCTCAGGTCTGTCGACCGCCTCACATCCCCCATCGACCAGTCGTCGCCTCGAACGCTCATGCGGGCTGGGCTTGCAACGCGGCCGCCACGCGGCGGGCGCCCTCGATACCTGCTTGGATCCGGGCACGTGTCGCCGGACCGGCGATTTCGTTGACCGTGGCGAGCGCCTGATCGATTGCGAGCCCCTCGGCCTGTGCCGCTGCGATGGTGGCAAGGGCGACGTCCTTCTGCTCACCTGGAAGCGAACGCGCGAGTGTCTGCGCAGCGTCGAATATACTGGTGGCACGATCGTCTCGATTTGCGGCCAAATAGGCCGTGCCGAGCCGGGCCAGGGCCTGGACCTTGTCCTGTGGCTCGCTGACCAGCGCGGCAGCGCTTTCGGCTCGGTCAAATGTCTGCTGCGCTTCCGCCGCCGATTCGACCGGACCGGTCTGCGCTTCCGCTAACAGGGCTAGGGCGGAGACCGCGGCGAGCGGGGTGTGCACGCGATCCGCCAAATCCGATGCCCAGAGCAGACGGCCGGACTGGAGCAGGATGCGAATCGCTTCGTAGAGCGCATCGTCTTGTTCCGAGTGGCTGCCGAGATGATCGACCGCGGTCAATGTCCCGCCGGGATCTTGCAGTCTGGCGTGGGCCAGCGCCAATCGGTGGTAGACGGTGTTACGTTCCGGTTTTCCGGCGAGCGACGCGGCGCTTTGTGCGACGAAGTCCAAGAGATTGAGCGCCGTGCCGCGCTGGCCGGCAAGAGCGTAGGACTCCGCCATGTCGGCGGCGGCCGACAGCTTGGCCGGTGTTTCGGTGATTGCTGCAAACTCAACGTTGGCCGTTTTGAGAAGCTGCGCACCGCGGTCATCCTGGCCCATACGGATCAGGGCCGCGCCGAGCAGGGCCGAAGCGCTGGCACGCTCGGCGCTCGAACCCAGGCGCGCCGTGAGCCGAATGCCCTGGTCGATGCGCTGGGTACCCTGCTCCGCCTGTCCGGCCAGGGCCTGCAATTCGCCGAGCCAAACCAGTGCTTTGAGTTGTTCCGGGTCGCCGGACAACGTGGTCAGCCGCTGCTCGATCTCGGCCAGCAGCGCTGCGGCGGCCTGCGGCTGGTTGGCGGCCAGCCGTCCCAGGATCGTGGTCCGTAGCGATTCGATCGCCTCGATCCCGCCGATCAGTTGCGCGCCAACGGGCAATCCGGAGGGCACTTGCGGGCCCGTTCGGGTTTCGGGCCGTACCGCTGGCGCCATCGCGCCGGCGGGGCCGCTGATCAATGGCGGATGCGGCGACGACGTGACCGCCTCGACCATGTCCAGCAACTGGATGTTCGGCTTGGCGTTGGCGAGCGCTTGCGCGACGCCGCGGTACTGATCGGGGGACGGGGACGGCGAAGGGATCGTCACGGCGGCCGGCGCCGACATCGCGACGATCGACGGCGCATCGGCCGAGGAAAGAAGCCGGGTGCCGACGATGCCGCCGATGAGCCCAGTCAGGAACAACGCACTGGCCGAGCCGATGATGCGTGGGCGAGTCCGGAACATGACGGGGATCCCGAGTTCCTTGCGAATTTCCTCTTCGTACTGTTGCCGACGCCGCTTTTCCGTCTCTCGTTGGGCCTTTTCGGCATGCTCTTGCTGGCGGGCGCGATGCGCCTGTAGGAGCTTCAGCCGAATAGCTTCGCGTTCCCCCTGTTCCTGGCGCCTCTGCTCATGTTTGGCGAACGACAGGCCGCAGTGCGAACAAGTTTCCGGTTTCGGTTGGCCGACTTCTAACTGGGTTTCTTGCCCGCATTCGGGGCAGCAGACGGCCCTCCTTTCTTCCTCGTGCTCCAGCGGCACGATCTCCAGCGTGTGCTGGGTGCGCTGGCAGGGCCGGTAGTTGCAGCGGATGCCGAGAGGAAGCAAGGCGCTCTGGAGCTTCTTGGCCTCCTCGGCGGACAGGCGATCGCGCAGAGCGAACGACTGGCCTGATTCGAGAATGCGTTCAGCATCCTCGGGCTTTGCGTTCAACAAAAGCTTCAGCGCCTGAACGGCCTTATTCCGTCGTTCGCCTGTTACGTCCGAACCGAGGTAAACGACTTCATAGAAGGGGTTGGCCATTACCCATCCCTCACAGGACACCAAGGACTATTCCACTTTGTAGATTAGTTCAAGAAAATCGCTGTCAAGTTTTTCAGTACAATGTGATGTCCTCACGAGCGTCTGTCCGCAAGCACCACTACGTTCTCTAACCGCTCCGCTCACCGGGACGCCCGCCGGTTTGGCTTCCGGTTTCTGACTACCATGGCCAGCGCCTTCGGCTCGGCGATTGCGACCGCCAGCTTCCTACCGCGCGTCACCACGGTATAGAGCAGGTTCCTTCGAGCAACTGATAGTGCTGCATGGCAAAAGGAATCACCACTGCCGGATATTCCGACTCTGGGACTTGCGGATGCCGCCGGCGGCTTCGGGCAGCCATGGCCGAATATGGAATAATCATCGGTTCCAAGTCGGCGCGGAATGGAGCGGTCGGATGAGGGTGATGGACGAGTGGCGTAAAGCGGCGCGCACCGAGGAGTTCCCGCGGGAATCCCGTTCGGACCGCTTGTCGCGTCTCCGCGCCACTGCCCGCTCGGTGCTCGATTCCCGGATTCCGCAAGGCGCCCGATGTGCGTTGCTCGATTTCCCGGAGTACTCGAATGTCGGCGACAGCGCCATCTGGCTGGGTCAGATCGGCTATCTGAAGAGCCGGGATGCCAAGATCGTTTATGCATCGTCCCATCGATCCTACGACCGGGACGTTCTGAGGCGGGTCCTGGGTGACGGCCATCTGGTGCTTTCCGGCGGCGGCAATTTCGGCGATCTGTGGCCGCTACACCAGGAGTTTCGTGAACGGATCATCGCCGACTTCCCCGATAATCCGATCCTCCAGCTTCCTCAGTCCGTGCATTTTGCCGACCGCCAGAATACACGGGCGGCGCGCTCGGTCATCCGACGACATCGCGACCTCTCGATCTTGACTCGTGACCGACAGAGTCTGTGCTTTGTCGAGGAACATCTGCACGACGATGTTCGTCTGTGCCCGGACATGTCGATCTTTCTGGACATCGACCGGCATGGTGCACCGACCGAAAGCATGATCGTACTGGCCCGCACCGACCAGGAAAAGCATGTACGGATGGAGCCGATACCGCCGGGAACCATCCCTGTGCTGGACTGGCTGGAAGAGCCGCGGCCGCGCATGTTTCGCACCTACACCCTGGCCCACTCGGGACTCCGCTGGTCTGCGACCGGCGCCGGTCGCCGCCTGTGGAACGCCGCGGGATTGTTCGCTTCCAGGCGGATCGCCCGGGAACGCCTCGACAGGGGATTGAAAACCCTGGCGCGCGGCCGCATCGTCATCACCGATCGGCTGCACGCAATGATCCTGTGCTGGCTCTCCGGGACGCCGGTGCTGTTCCTGGACAACAGTTATCGGAAACTGTCGGCGTTTGCCGACCTTTGGCTGGCCGGTGCCGATCATCCCGTGCAATGTGAGTCGATCGAGCAGGCGGTGGATCTTGCCGAACGTCTGACCGCCGCGTCTGGCGAGAGCCGCTCGGCCGCCTAGGCATTCCGTACGAGGCAGGCCCCGGCCGGCCCACGGACAGGTGCCGGCCTGATAACGCCTCCGAGAACCACCGCGGATTCGGGCATGACGGACGGCACGTCAGCGAACCTGCAGCCACCTCCGGGGATTCCACCGGCACTTCATGATCTTCCGCCGCAGCGCCCGAACCAGGTCATGGCGCCCGATCCGTCGCAACGGATCGATGAGTTGCAACAGCAATTCGGCCTTCCCCCAGGTATCGATCCGGAGCCCGGCCAACATCGCCGGTGTCACATCGGCGTCCCGGAACGCCTTGGCCTCGGAAAGCTTCCCGAGCGCCAGCAATCCCAGCATCGTCCGCAGGCACTTCTCGCAGCGTCCGCAGTTGATCTGCCCGTCCGGCGGCACCTCGATGTAATGACAGGGCTGCATCAACTCCAGCGCGACCGGCCACGCCGACAGCAGTCGCAGCTTGTCCTGGCGGGTCCAAGCGGCCTGTTCGTGCTGTACCTGGACGGCGGCACTGGAAAAATGCTGGTCGAGCAGCGGGTGGGCACCGGCCGGGGACGGGTCGACCCCACCCCCGTCGGAAGCCAGCAGAACTCGCGTGAAGCGTCGGGACAGGGAGTGCACGACCGCCACATTGGCGGCGCCGAATCCGGCCGAAGTCCAGCTCCGATAGCTTGGGCTCAGCAGCCGAACATTGGTATGCACCGGGATCAGTTCGAAATCCTCCGTCCTCGCCAGTTCCCCGAGTCGGCCCTCCAGCCGCTTGAACGCAGCCAGGCGATGGGCCACGGGGCCGTCGGCCGTGCATTCGAAGTCGTTCACGCCGAACAGCAGCAAACAGCTCGAGATGGAGGCGGGATGATCGGACGGGAAAGCCAGGCGATTGGCGCGCAGCGCCGAGAGCCCATCGACCCCTCCCGACAACAGGGAGGCGGTTCGCTGCTCCGGGCTTGGCCGGGCGGGCACCAGCCCTCCCTCCGGCTCGATCCGCAGCGGGCGGCAGCGCGGATACCAACGGGCATAGATTTGCATCGCGGCCTCCAGCCCGTCACGCAAGCGCGGACAGAGCGCCCCTTCCACGCGAAGGCGCGTTTCACCCAGCCACACGGCGAAAGGGAGGCTCGCCAACACGAACGAATCCGCGCTCACGTGGAAGTCCGCTGCAAACGGATAAGGCACTTCGAAATACAGGCACTGATCCGCCCGGTCGACGGTTTCCCAAACGACCTTCGCCGATATCCGGCGCCGGTTGTCCAGTTCCTCGAGCTTCAGGTTCTCCAGTCGCACGTTCCGCTCCGCCCAACGCCTATGAGACGTGCGATCCGCCGAATCCAGCGGCCCACCCGGGCCTCGGTGCTGCGCCGCTGCCTGGCTGCGGCCAGGCCGTCGCGCAACACCTCGGCAAGATTCGGATCCTCTCCAGCCTGCTCGACGGCCCGAAGGGCACCGACATAACGGGCAATTTCGTCCAACCGGGTCGGCGGAAAGCGCCGCAAGGCGTCGAGATCCAACGGTGCGCCGAATGTCTCGGCTCGCTCCAGCGCGCCGCAGGCGCGCAAAAACGCCATGGTCCAGAGGCACTTCCGGCAGCGACCGCAGTTCAGCCTGCCTTCCACACACTGCCAGCAGACCCGCAGATTCCGGATCGCGAACTCCCAGTCGGTCAGCGCCTGAATCTTCTCGAAGCGGTTCGCCTCGCACCCGTCGTGGACGATCTCCAGCGACTCGGTGCTCCACAAGGGGTCGAGGCCGGGATGCGATCCGTAAGCGGATAGAAACGCGTAGGCGTAGGTGGCCGGAAAATAGATCTTGCCGAAGCCGGGAGACAGAAAATGCGCCACGGCGGCCATCGCGGCGCCGTGATAATCGTCCCAGCCGACATAGCGATCGCTGTAGTCCCGCAGATTCGTCTCGACCTCCACCAACTCGAGTTCCAATTCCCGCGCCAGCCGGTGCAGCTCCGCACTCACTCGTTCGCGGAATGCGGTCCGGCGCAGCGGGATGTCAAATCCGTGCACGAAGATCAGATGCGTCACCTCCGGCCGATGTCGTTGCAGCGTATAGAATGAATCGACTCCGCCCGAGAACAAACAGCCTACTGCCGATCCGGCCACGCGGCACGAAGCGATCTCCGCGGCGCGGACCGGAATTTCGCCGATCGAGATGTCCCAGACCGACTTCACTTGCTGAACCCTTTCGGCGCAGCGCAACAGCCCCGAGGAGACCGGGCCGTCCACGGTCAGAGGCAACCCCAACCGCATCGCCGGAAACAGCAACAGCGGAACGAGCGGATCGGCCACCGGGCAGCAGAGCTGCCCGGCTGTTCGAAACCAGACTTCGTCGGCATCCTGCCCGGTCCGGATCGATGCGACGAGTGCCGACGTCCCTTGCGAGCACACTCTGCGCACACTGGAAGCCAGGATATCGCTCACGTCACCAGACCCAGCCAAGGTTGGCCCGTTGCATTGCGGGCAGTCGTCAGGAACAGCCGTTCGGCCGGAATCGCTCGTGCGCGCCGATGGGTTCGCCGTCTGCGGCAATCACCGTAGCCCACCGACAAATCCGTACGGAGTGCGGGTCGGCGATCCGGCCGAATGCATTATGGCTCAGCGGGTGCAGTTGTCGTCAACGGCCTGAGCCAGCCCACCACACCGGGAACCATCACGACTTTCCCGACCCGATGAATACTCGCCGATCCGAATCGCTTGACAGCGGACACACCAAGGTGAGAGCTTGCGACCGGAGTATTGGATCGGAAACGTCACGGTACCGGCAGCCTTCGGTCGCGTCGGAATCGAGTGTTCGCGTACCACCGGGCGGGCGACACCCCGGTGCGCGCTGCTGCATTGGTGTTTTGGATTTGAAACTGCCATCCAGGAGGCAGCCGACATGCGAATCTGCAAACCGTGGAACGCGGTCCTGACAAGCCTCTGGACACTATGGCAACGTGGTCAAGGCAGACCGCGGGGACGGAACGAAACCCGACCGGCAGGCAACCGTCACGGCGCTGCCGCCACGCGGGCAGACCCAACGCAGCCGAGCACTGTCGCCAACGAATTGCGGAGCGAACTGGACGCATTGCTGAACGCCTGGTTCCCGCGCAGCATCGATCCGATCGACGGCGGCTTTCTGTGCGACTTCGACTATCGTTGGAGGCCCTCGGGTCCACAACACAAGATGCTGGAATTTCAGGCGCGCCAGACGCTCGCCGCGGCCCGCGGAGCGCGGTCGGGCATGCGCGCGGAAATGCTGCGAGACGCCGCCCTGCACGGTTTTCGCCACCTCCGCGACACCCAGTGGGATCATCGCCTGGGCGGCTGGTACCGGATGCTGGACCGCGCCGGGAATCCGCTGGAATCCGCCACCAAGCACGGCCATGGCGCAAGCTATGCAATCTCGGCTTGTGTCGCCTGCTACGAACTGACCGGCAGGCCGGAGTGTCTGGAACTGGCGAAGTCGGCGTTCGGCTGGCTGGAAAAGCATGCGCACGACGCCGTCAACGGCGGCTACTTCGTGTTCTACCAGCAGGACGGAACCCCGATTCTGAGCCCCGATCAAGCGCCGTCCGGGACGCTACGCGATGCGATGGGAACACCGGTGGGATTCAAGGACGCGAACACCACATCGGACCTGCTCAAAGGCTTCTCGGACCTCTATCGCGTGTGGCCCGATGCGCTGCTCCGCCACCGGGCCGAGGAACTTCTCGGCATCGTGCGCGACCGGTTGGTCGTTGCGCCCGGTGTGATGCACATGTACACCCACCCCGACTGGACACCCGTTCCCGACTTCGTCCGCTACGGACAGGTCATTCGATCGGCAAACCTGCTGCTGTCGGCCTCTGAGGTTTTGTTCGGTACCGTGGATTCCCGAACGAAACAGGTCGCCCAAAGCATGATCGACGCAATGCTGTGTATCGCCCGGGATCCGGAACTGGGCGGTTTCCTCTACGCCGGTTCCAGTTTCGGACCGATCCATCTCGAAGGCCGGCCGCTGTCGGTGGCGAGCAAAGCGTGGTGGCCGCAGGCCGACGGCATCAGGGCACTGTTGTGGTTTGCTCGGCTGTTCCCGGAACGGGAAGCGGAGTACCGGCATCACTTCACTCAACTCTGGGAATACATTCGGCGCCATCTGATCGACTCGAGGCACGGCGGCTGGTTTTCGTCGGGACTGGACACCGACCCCGGCGCGCGCACCAAGCCGAAGGCGCACGCCTGGAAGGATTGCTCGCACGAGACGGAAGCTTTGGTGGAGGGTCTGCTGCTGCTCGAAGCAAGTTGACCGGGCCGTCAACGCCGTGTCCATTTTCCGGCCGACGCGACCAGCAAGCGCCAGCAGCGCGAAGTATGAAGCGATGAGAAGCCTCGGCAGGCTGCTCAGCAGGATCCGCCATCGGCTCCGTTTGTACCGGTTGAATCGGACGGCCGGAATCGAGATCGCCTTATCGACTCACATCGCCACGACGGCACGGATCGAAGCCGTCACGGACGGTGGCTGGCGCGGTGGACGGATCGTCATCGCGGACGGTGTCATCATCTCGGAAGGCGCCATCATCGCCGCCTACGGCGGCGCGATCGAGATCGCGACCAACGCCTACATCGGCCCTTATTGCGTGCTCTACGGCCATGGCGGCCTCACCATCGGCCGAAACAGCATGATTGCCGCCCACACCGTCATCGTCCCCGCGAATCACGGCTTCGGGCGGCTCGACCTTCCCATCAGGGAGCAACCGCTCACGATGCGGGGGATCAGCATCGGCGAGGACGTGTGGATCGGCTCGGGCTGCCAGGTGCTGGATGGTGTTCGAATCGGTAACGGTGCGGTCATCGGCGCCGGATCCGTCGTCACCAGGGCCATCGACGCCGGTGCGGTCGCCTTCGGTGCACCCGCCGCCGCCGTCAGGAATCGCCGCGACGCCGGTGCGGCCGGTAGCGGAATGTGAAGCCCGCAACGATCGCATCGCGCCGCATGGCGAGTCAACGGCGACGAAACAGACGCCGCCACCAGCGTGCGTTCCCGGCCGTGGCGGCGCGCAAGGTCCGCAGCCAGCCCAGTTCCTCATCGGTCAGCGGACCCCGGGCGACGCTTTCCAGATTACGTTCCACCCATTCGGGCCTTCTCATCGCGACGACGACCCGGCCCACGTCCGGTTGAAACAAGGTGTACCGCAGCATCAGGTCCGCCACTCGCCGCCGCAGCGCATCCGGCTCGCCGCAGTGGCGTTTCACCGCCTCTGCGACCATCCTGTCCAGCTCCCAGCCCCGGAAGAACGGTGACGTCGCGAGCGTCTCCCAGCCACGCTCGCGGCATTGGGCGAAGATGGCGGCGGCGTCATCGGTCGTCACGTTGAACGGCCGAACTACGAATTGAAAACAGTCGTCCAGACCACACTGCGCGATCACCGCCGGATCGGAAATCCAGAGCCCCAGCGATCGCACATAGCCTCGCCTCATCCATTCGATGACCAATTCCTGCTGCCGCCGGTTCTGTTCCGGATCGTCGAGCAGTACCAGCACCAGACCATCCAGGTAATCGGTGCGTAGCTGTTCCAGCATCAGGTCGATATGGTCCGGACGGAAATAGTCCGGCCCGCCCACTGCCTCCCCGGGTGCGAAGTCTGTGAAGAAGTTCCAGGCCAGGATCGACGCTTCGGGGCGTCTCCCGAGATCATGCAACACCCTGCCGAGCGCCAGTCGCTCCGGTTGATAGGTGGTATCGAACCAGACGATCCCGCGATTCAGGCATGACTCGACGATCGCGCGCTGCTGCCGTTCGGACGCCGCCGGTTCGTTGCCCAGTTGAGCGATGAACGAATGCCCGCCGAGAATCAGTGGCACCTCGGATGCCCGGTTGATATTCATGTGCTGTTCCCGCCTCATCTTGGAGGTAGTCGGTGCCGGTCCGCCAGCCCCGGCGGCCGCTGCCGAGACTGCGCGCCTTCACTCGGCCCCATCCCGGTTCGCGGCCATCGTATGTTACCGGAATCCGGCCGACCGCGAAGACACCTTCGCGCCGTGCCGACGAGACGCTTGCGCCGATCGAACGTGGCGCAGAGAATGCCTGATGGCGTCTCGATCCGGAGGCGGTGCGGCCGCGAGGCGCCCGCCGACAGCCGTCTCACCCACGCCATGTGAGGATGCGATCGTGTCTTTGAGTCCTCCAACCGCTCCACCCGTTCAGATGTTGCCGGCCAACGCCCGTGGCCAGGATTTTGTCGTCGGCGACCTGCACGGTTGCCGGGCCATGCTGGATCGATTGATGAACGAGGCCCATTTCGACCCCGCCGTGGACCGCCTGTTTTCGGTCGGCGATCTGGTCGATCGTGGGCCGGACTCGATGGCCTGCCTGGCACTGCTGCACGAACCCTGGTTCCATGCCGTGCGCGGCAATCACGAAGCGATGCTGCTCGACTTCGTCTGGCGAACGCTGCTGTTCGGTGCGCCGTTGCCGGTCGACTCCCGGCACGACTTCCTGCTGAACGGCGGCGGCTGGATTCTTCGGCAAGCCGAACCCGCCGACGGCGGCCTTTCGACTGCGCTGACCGACGCGCTCGCGGCGGTGCGGCGGTTGCCGTTTCTGATCGTGGTCGGAGCGCGGCCGTCCCGTTTCCATGTTGTCCATACCGACCTGTACCATGCCGGCAAGCCGCAGGAAGTGTTGCTGGACGACGATGTCGATGCACTGGAGGAGGAATGGCGCGGCTCCGACATGACGGCCGTCCACCCCGACGACTATCCCTATTACGCCACACGGTGGCTGTGGAGCCGGTTGATCATGGGCCGGCTGCAAAGCCATCCCATGCCGGAAAAGGCCGCAGGCCTGTCGCCGACCTACTGCGGCCACACGATCGGGCCCGACATCCGGCGCGCACTGTCCCATGTCTGCATCGACACCGGTGCCTTCATCGCAGCGACGGCGCAACCGGAGGCCGGCGGCTACGGCTTGACCCTGATGGAGA
>CAZXXC010000001.1:0-34908 GCA_964644665.1 uncultured Methylococcaceae bacterium | reverse complement strand
CTACCGGAGCACGGCCAGCAATTCGGACTCGATCTGCAACAGCCCCTCCGGTCGCTGCAGAATCTCCCCCTCGATCACGAACCTGTCCTCGGCCCGCTGCCCCAGGGTGATGATTTTCGCCGACAACACGCTGATCCCATGGCCGGCAAGCACCCGGGCAACCGCGTACAGCAGACCGGGCCGATCGGCTGCAGACAGCGTCAATACATGATGGCGGCCGGTGTCATCCGGACGCGTGTTGATTTCTGGCTGCACCGGGAACACCTGCAATCGACGCGGGACCAGATGCCGCGGGACCGCGGGCAAGGGTCCGCCCAGAGTCAGGCGGACCCGGAGTTCTTCCTCGATCACGGTCATCATCGAAGGCCACAGCGGCTGTCGATCCGCGGTCATGACCAGGAAGATGTCCAGCGCGTAGCCGTGCCGCGTGGTGTAGATCTTCGCTTCCACGACGGTGTAGCGAAGAGCCGCGAAAAAGCCGCAAAGGCGCGCAAACAGCTCCGGCTGATCGGGGCAGTACACCAGCACCTCGATTCCCTCACCCAACGGGGACAGGCGCGCCTTCACCGCCGGTGCGGTATCCGTGACCCGATAATGCAGTGTGCGGGTGTGCCAGGCGATCGCATTGGCGTCATGGCGCAGGAAGTAGGCTGTGTCGAGTTGGCGCCAGAATGCCAGATGTGCGCGGCTCGAGAACCCCCACAGCGTCAGCCGCTGCAGCACTTCGGCGCGCTTCGTGTCCAGTTCGTCCGGCGCCTGCCGGGCATCGCCGCGGAGCACCCTCAGCGTGGCATGGAACAGTTCATCCAGCAGCTTCTCCTTCCAGGCACTCCAAACCGCCGGATTGGTGCCCCGGATATCGGCCACCGTGAACAGGTAGAGTGCGGTCAGCCGGCGTTCCGAGCGGACCAGGCGCGCAAATGTCTTGATCACCCGGGAATCGCCGAGATCCTGCCGCTGCGAGACCGCCGACATCGCCAGATGATGCTCGACCAGGAAGGCCACCAGCGCGGTGTCCTGCGGATCCAGTCCGTGGCTGCGGCAAAACGCGAGCGCGTCGCGCCTGCCGAGACGCGAGTGATCACCACCCCGTCCCTTGGCGATATCATGGAACAACGCTGCGATATACAGCAGCCAAGGCCGCTCGAAACCGGCCATCAGCCGACTGCAGAACGGAAACTCATGCGCGAACTCCACCATCGCGAACCGCCGCAGATTGCGGATCACACGCAGGGTGTGTTGGTCGACCGTATAGATGTGATAGTGATCATGCTGCATCTGGCCGACGATCCGCCGAAACGACGGCAGGTAGGCGGCGAGAATGCCGTACTGGTACATCCAGCGGAGCGCGTGGACCACTCCGCGCGGCTGCTGCAGGATCTCCAGGAAGCGTTGGCGATTCTCCGGTTGCTGCCGGAAGCGTGCGTCGATCCGGCGCCGCGCATTCCACAAGGCGCGCCGCAGCACGGCGCTCAGCCCTTGCAATTCCGGGTGCTGTGCCAGCAATACAAAGCTCTCGAACACCGCGCCGGGCTCGCGTTCGAATATGTCCGGTGCACGCAGATCCAGCAGCTCGCCGCTCGCGCTGAAGCGCGCATCGATCGGGCTCTGGGGCACAGCCGCCGTCGCACCCGGCACCAGCGCCGCAGCGATGTTCTGCAACAGGACGTCATTGAGCTGTGTGAGGGTTTGCGCCGAGCGGTAATAACGCTGCATGAAGATTTCATCGCTGCGGCGTGAGCCGGCAGGACGTACGCCGTATTGCGCGGCGAGTTCCGCCTGCAGCTCGAAACGGAGACAGTCATTCTTGCGCGGCGACAGCATGTGCAGCCGGATGCGGAGCTGCTGCAGAAAACGTTCAAGGCGCTGCAGCGTGGCGGCTTCCAGGCCGGTGATCAGCCCGTTTTGGGCCAGCTCGCGCCAGGCCACGCCGAGCCCCGAGGCACGAGTGACCCAGCGCAGCAGGTGCAGATCGCGCAAGCCGCCCGGAGCTTCCTTGATGTTCGGTTCCAGATGGAACGGGCTGTCCTGAAAGCGGTGATGGCGTAACGCCTGCTCGCGACGCTTGGCATCGAAGAACGCGACGGCATCGAGACGCGCCCCCAGCACCTCCGCCAATCGCTGCAGCACGAGCCGGCTGCCGCACAGGTACCGCTTTTCCAGCAAGGCGGTCTGCAGCGCCAGATCGACGCCGGCATCCTCGATGCACTGTTCCAGTGTCCGGATCATCGGAGACAGATCCAGCCCGAGGCCGTAAAGCGTATTGACGAAGGACTGCAGCAACTCGACTTCCGCCGCGGCGACCGGATCAGGCAGCAAAATCAGCAGGTCGACGTCGGATCGCGGGTATTGCTCTCTACGCCCGTAACCGCCGATCGCGACCAACGCCGTTCCTTCCGGCAATCGTGCGCGCTGGAACACTGCGCACAGCGCTTGGTCGATCAATTGCGTCTGTGCAGCCAGGTAGCGGCGCGAGTCCGGAGAAGCCAGAAACGCAGCGCCCTCCTCCGCGCTCGCTCGCTGCAGCCAGGCACGAAGGTCGGAGACATCGGTCTGCATCTCGGCGTCACTCACCGCAAAGAGTCAGCCGCCGCTCCCGACAGAGGACTCCGGGATCATGCAGCAGAGCTGGTCACTCAGCCAGCCATACCCGATGCGTTCCTGCTCCAGTCGCAGCCCGGGCCGAATGCGATCGAACCGTAGGTCCTCGTACAGCGCCGTTTCCTCGGTCGTGAGCCGGACCAGGTCATGGTGCGCCGGCTCTGGTTCCTCACCCCAGTACACTCGGTGGGCGAACAAGGTTTCCCGGTCCATCAGGAAGGAAGCCACGTGGGGAAGCTGGCTACGTAGCCGGTCGAGAATGGCGAAACCGTGAGTGTCGATGTCACCCCAGTAATGCAGATCGCAGCGATGCAGCCAGGCGGCGCGTGCCAGTGCCTCCCAGCCGTAGCCGGCGCCGAACAGGACGATCGATTTCGCGACCGGCGGGAATGCCAGGAAGTTGGTCTCGTTTTCCGTGATGAAGATCCGTGCCAACGGCAGCGTGAGCGCAGCGAAGCTCGCTGCATCCAGGGTGATGTCGGCCAGGCCCCGGCACCCGGGCAGACCGGGCAACCCCGGGTCGAGCAGTCGGAAGCGGATGCGGACCGGCTTGTCTAGGAAACCGTAACGGCGGGAAAACTGCGCCGCGCCGGTCGCCGAAGTGTCGATCGCTGCGGCGGGCAAGGCCAGGTCCAGCCACTCGGCCAGTACGCTCCGATGAGTCTCGATGAACTTGCTGTCCACACCCGGCGCGTCGACCTGGCGCAGGTACACGCCCGGACGAGGATGGACTTGCAACCAGGCGACGACGGCAAGCAGTCGGTCCCAAGCGTCGGCCAATTCGAGCGCCCTGAGCGGGCGCCGGCTCAGCCAGCTCAGCAGTGCCGGCTGCTGTTCGGCGGTCCGCCGCCAAAGCGTCTGAAAGCGCTGCGCCTGCCGCAACTGCCCGATGAAGGCCAGAGCGTCCTGCAGCGAATCGACCCAGACCGCAGCCGGCAGCCGCTGCACGCCTTGGACCCGATGGTTCCACTCGCGCCAGTCGATCCTTACCCGGGGAGTGCCGGCGACCGCAGTCACCCAAGCGCGCACGGCTTCGAAGCGATCGGCCAGATCCGAGGCGGCAGGCACCTTCAAGCTCAGGCGCAGTGGCCAGGCCAGAGACTGCGTCACACAAGCGCGCAGCAACTCCCCACGATCCCACAGGCGCTGGACCTGTGCGCGCAGTTCGGCCGAGGTCGTCCAGCTCATTTCGCGATGCCGCCGGCACGGCCCTTCTGCGCCTGGTATTCTTCGATCGTCAGACAGCGCAGTCGCGAATCCCGACCGCCCTCGTTGTGCACGAATCCCACGCTGGAAACATAGGGCTCGATGATGTGGATCTTCTGTAGCGGCGTCACGATCATCAACTGCAGATTGAGTTGCCGGAACAGGCGCAATCCGTATTGCGCCGACTCGTCCGAGCCGCGCCCGAAGGCTTCGTCGATGACCACGAAACGGAAGGATCGGGAGCGCACCGCACCCCACTCCAAACCGAACTGGTAGGCCAGGCTCGCGGCCAGCACGGTATAGGCCAGCTTTTCCTTCTGACCGCCGGACTTGCCTCCGGAATCCGAGTAGTGTTCGTGCTCGGCTCCATCGGCGCGCCAACGCTCGCTGGCCGAAAACAGAAACCAGTTGCGCACGTCGGTGACCTTGGCCGTCCAGCGCCGGTCGGCCTCGGACAGTCCCTCACGGCCCCGCAACCGGTCGATGATCGCCTTGACCTGCAGGAACTTGGCTTCCGAATACTGCTCGTCGAGCGATCCGGTCAGCGCACCCTCGGTGCATGCGCGCAGATCCTCCCGGAAATCCCGGATCTCCGCATCGGGACTCGACTGCGCCACCAGCTTGATGAAACGACCCGGGTTGTAATCGATGGCCTCCAGCGACCGGTTGATGAAGTCGACCCGCTCCTTGATCGTTTCCCGTTCGCGCGCGAGCTGGGCGTTGAAGTTGGCGATCTCGTTGATGGTGTTGACGTTGAGCAGTTCCTTGAAGCGCGCCTCGAATCGCGGCAGGTCGTCGCGCTTTAGTTCGTCGAGCAACCGAGCATACTCACCGAGAGCTGCCAGACTCACATCCATCTCGACGGTTTCGACCTTGAACTCCTCCTTGAAGCCGCGCATGGCATTGACGATGCGCTCGGTCAGGCGACCCAGACGCTTGTCCTCGGCATCGATGCGGTCCTGCAGCCACTTGCGCACCTCCTGTTCGCGGTTGTCGCACGATTCGACCGACAACTGATGCTCGCCCAGCGCTTCGGCGCGCCAGCCTTCGAGGCGCTCGATCCGGGCCGCAGCCAGCGGCATCGCGTCACAGACCGCCCTCGTCTGATCCCGCAGCTCCTGGGCCGCCTCCGCCTTGCTCTTGATTTCCCCACGTTTGCCCAGCGCATCGGTGAGCTTGGTTTCGGCATCCAGCAGCCGGTCCCGCGCGTTCTTCAACTGTCGGCCCAACTCCTGCAGGGCATTGGATGCCGACTCCAGACGCTCGCGTTCTTCGGCGAGCCCCGCGATCTCACGCGCCAGGCTTTGCCAGTCGATTTCCGGATAGCGTGTGAACTCCTCCAGCCGGGCCAGTGCCTCCAGTCCGCTCTGGAGGCGCTGGCGCGACTGCTGGAATTCGCCGATGCGTTGGGCGAGCCGAGCCAGATTCGCCTCCAGGCGCTCGCGCCGGTCCAGCAGCGCGCGCAGCTTGTCGGTGTTGCTCCAGCCCAGCACGTAGCGGCTACGGTCGGAGATCGAATGACGGTCATCCTTCTCGTGGCGTCCGGTCGGGTCCTTGATCTGCCCGGCACGCGTGATCGCGCGAGCCTCGCGGCGAAACTGCTCGGCGCTGTCGCAGCAGGCCACATCGAAGCGGCCCCGGAGTTCCTGCTCCAGCCATTCGTAGTGTGGCGAATCCGGCTTGATCGCGAGCTTTCTGACCAGCGATTGCGGATGCAGGCCGACGCCCTGAGCGGCCTTCTTTGGCCTGACATGGAAATAGACCAGGCGAGCGTTCAGGTGCTGGCGATCGACCCACTCCGCCACCGCCTTGTAATGTAGCTCGGGCACCAGCAGCGCGAGACCGAAGCCGCGTAGCAGCCGCTCGGCGGCACCTTCCCAGTCACGCTCGTCCTCGCGCACCTGGATCAACTCCCCCGCGAAAGGCAGTTCGTCCTCGGCGATCGCGAGCGCCGCGCAAAGTGCCCCGCGGATGCGGACCTGAGCGGCGTCGATGTTGCTCTTGCGGCGTTTGAGACTGTCGATTTCCTCGGACAGCGCGGCATGTTCCTCCCGACCCTTGCGGAATGTAAAGTCCTCCTCGCGTTCGCGGTTGTCCAGCTCTGCGATCTCCGCGCGCAGGGACTCGGCGCGGCAGGCGATGGCCTGCCGCTGAGCGAGAAAGGCCGCCTCGTCGGTCGGGGGCGTCTGGTCGATGCGAGCGAGCAGGTCGGCGTAGCGTTGAGCCTTCCGCTGGCATTGCACCTTTTCGTCCTCCTTGCGCCGGATCTCGGCCGCCAACTGCTCCAGCCGATCGCCGCCGTTTTCGCGCAATGCGCGCTCCAGATTACCCACCTCGGCGCGCCCGGAGTCGCGCTGCGCGGTGAAGCGCTCGATCTGTGCATCGAGCCGCTCGGCCTCCTGCGCCAGCAGCGCCAGTCGACGGTCCAGCAGCTCGCCTTTGAGCCGGGCGAAGTAGGGACGCAGCGCGTCGCGCCCGTCGCGCCAGCCCTGAATTTCCGAGACGAGTGCGGCATGGCGATCGCCGTCGGTCACCAGCGGCGTCAGCAGCTCGACTTGTCGCTTGGCCTTCAGAACGGCCTGATGGGCACGGTCGAGGTCGTCGAAGTGATGGATCAGCGCCTCGATGCGTTGCCCCGAATCGAACGGCTCCAGCATGTGGCTGCGCACGAAATCGGTGAGATTTCCCACCGATTTCATCGACACCGTCTGGTGGAACAGTTCCAGTGCCTGCTCGTGCTCGATACCGAAGCGCCGCCGAAACCAGGCACCATAAGACGGGAAGCTGTCGAACAGCTCGCAGCCCGAGGTCCGCAGCTTCTTGCGCAAGCTGGTGACATCCGCTCCGAAGCCGGTGAAGTCCTCGGCGATCACCATCGCCCGTTCGGCGGTCACGAACATCCGCGCCGGTTGCCCCTGCGGATCCTTCAGCCAGAACACCTGGGCCAGCGTCACCGCTAGATCGTAGCCCTCGTTGCGGAATACGCCGAGGATCACGGAATAGCAGGCTGCGTCGCGTAGTGCGACGGGACGGGCGCTGCCGGTAATCTCGTTACGCTCGCTCTTGTAGTGGCCAAGTACGTAGGAACGCAAGGTCCGCTCGCGGGCGTCGGCCCCGGCCGCCTTGTTGTAGGCCACCCGGTGCGCGGGAACCAGCAAAGTCGTGATGGCATCGACCAGCGTGGATTTTCCCGAGCCGATGTCCCCCGTCAGCAGACCGTTGCGGCCGTCGAGTTCATAGCGCCAGACGCGCCCGTCGAAGGTGCCCCAGTTGAGCACTTCCAGTTTTTGCAGGCGAAAGCCCACCCGGCTGTCGTCGGCCACGAAGTCCAGTTCCAGCGTCGGCGCCTCAAGCATCGGCTGCCCCCTCCGCCGGTGCCGGGCCGGCCAGAGCCGTGCGGTAGACCTCCAGCCGCGCGTCGAAATCGGCCAGCCACTGCGCGTCGACAAAGGCCTTGAGGATGCGCCGAACCTCGTAGTGCCCCCGGTCCTGACCGCCGGCGGCCGGTTTGAGCCGGCGAAGGAAACCGATCTCGACCACTTTGGAAATCGTCGCGTCCACCTGATCGATCAGCCGGGCTTCGTTCGTGCCGTCGGGCAGGAACACCCGTACCAGTTCCGCGATCTCGTCGCGCGAAAGCACGAGCCGGGTTTCACCGCCGCCGGCATCGAATTCCGCCAGGCGCTTGCGCAGCAGAGCCAACATCAGGCTCACCGGGTAAGTCAACGGCCGGCGTGCGACGAGCCGGGGCAACCGCGTCACCCCCTCCGATTCGTCCGGATCGGGACGGCTCTTCAGAAAGGCATAGCCTTCGGCCTCGTCCAGCATCAGATCGAGCAGCAGCACCGCTGCCTGCTCCCTGACCCGCGCCTGGAGTCGCAACAGGCCGGCCCACAGGCGCTCGTCGTCCTCGCGATAAAGTACACCCTTGAGCAGGTGCACCAGCAAAACCGACAGCTCGGGCACGGCCGGCAGGTCTCGGGACTCCGTTTCAACGGTTGGATGATCTTCCCGCGCCGGGTCGTTCATGTTCTGCTCTCTCCCCTGCCGTCACTCAACGCGTGAAAATCACGCGCGGTAGTCGGGCCAGTCGCTCGACCGGATCGCCCCGTGCATCGCTGGCCGTCCAGCGGATCGCTTCCTCCACGGATTCGTCCACGACGGCACGCAGACCATCCCGGACGCCGGTGCCATCTCCCGCATGCGCAAGCTCCAGATAGGCCACCAGCTCGGCCAGGCCCTGCTGCAGGGGTTCGGCGTCCACCAAATCGCGCAGCGTGATCTGCTCTTCACGGCGCAGCGCCCGTTGAATGCCCTCGCGCAGGCGGGCCTTGTCCACGACGATCTGATCGAACAGTTGCGCAGTATCGACGTCGGCTTCGCCCTCATCCAGCATCGGTTCGACCAGTCGCGGCTTCACGCGCGGCGTGAACAGCGGCCGCTCCAGCGGCAATTCGATGGTCGCACCCATCGCGGCGACGTCCATCACCGCCTCGGCGGGCGGAGACTCGCGCAGCGCCAGCGCTTTGCTCTCGATGCCGTGCAGCAGATCCAGGATACGGCGGTTCTCGAGGAAGGCCCGGTCATCCAGAAAGCGGCGCAACTGCTGCGACAGTTGCGCCACCGTGCGCTGCGTATGTTCGCCGGCTTCCAGCCAATCGTGATGCACCCGGCGGGTACGCGGCTCGGGGCGCAGCGCAAGCACCGCGGGCAAGGCGAGCACCTGATCGAGCCGTTCGGAGAGTTCCTCCTGCCGGCGGCTGGACATCAGAAAGTCCCAGAAGGCGCGAAAGCTGCGGCCCTGGTCCGAATCGCCGATGGCATCGCGCTCACCCATGATCTCATCGAGCAGCGCGCCCTTGGCACCCTCCCACAGCGCGATCTTCTCGCGTACCTTGCGGTCGAGCTGGCGGAAGTTGTACTCCACCTCGCGGAAGTCGGCCAAGAGTTCGCGCGCCAGTTGCTGGAATTGCTGGAAGCGGTCCTTGATCGCCGTATCGTCCAGCAGCGGCGCGTCACCCGCCTGCACGCGGGCGATCTCCGCATCGAGCTCGTCGCGCTTCTTGCGCAGATCCTCCACCCGCTTGAGAGGGTCGGCCTCGGTACCCGCGCTGATCTGTTCCAGCAACGCGAACAGGGTCAGCAGGCGCGACTCGGTGCCGACGAAAGGCCGCTCGGTCAGCGACAGCAGCCAGGCGATGGCCTTCTCGGTGGCCGGCGTCAGGTCGAACTGCGCGTCATCGGTACCCGGCTTGTAGAACTTTCGCAGCCAGCCCTTGTCCGCTGCGGCCCAGTCGTTCAGGTACTCCTGAGCACCCTTGGGGTACGACTCGGGCCCCAGCCGCTCGCGCACCGCAAACAGCTCATCCTCCAGCGCCTCGGCGAGATCGGCCTCGCTCATCACCCGCACATTGGGCGCCACGAACACCCGGTGCAGGAAGCTCGCCACCAGCGGCGCGTGCGGCGAGGCCAACAAACGCCAGGCGGGATGCCGGTCGCGCAGGGTGACGAGGGTGATGTGGTCCATGGTAGGAGACTATCGCGAGCCAGCCGCCACGCCGGAACAATGCCACCCGTCACCGCGCGCCTCGTCGAGAGGAGTGTTGGGTACCTTCGGTCGAATGGGAGCGCTTCGGGCATTCATCAACAGAAATCACCGGCCAACAGGTACCCCGGCCTCAGCAGTATGGATCCGGTAGAGCCGTGGCCGGAGATGGTCCCACGCAGGGGCGGTCACGGGGCCCGGTCGAAGTTGCGTATTTCAGTCCATTCGGCCGGTCGGACCGAAGCGACACGGGAATGAAGGAGCTTACTCAGCGCGATCCGGATGGGTCAACTACCAGCCTTGGGAAGCGCCGATTGGCGGCACTCGGCACGCGGAAGTCTCCGCCGAACAGCGCCGTCATTGCGCGCCGGCGACGCGCGTACCGCGCGACTCGGAGCCGCGAATACCGACTCGCCCCTTCAGGAAAAGGCCGCCAGGATCAAACCGTAACGCAGTGCCTTGCCGATGCCGATGGCGGCCGTGGAGGCCCAGAACGGCAGCTTGAGCCAGCCGGCGGCGAAGCAGAATCCGTCGCCGACGACCGGAAGCCAGGAGAGCAACAGCAGCGGCGCTCCCCAGCGACGTACCCGTTCCACCGCCCTCCGGCGTTTCGGAGCCAGTGGCCTCTCGACCGGGAAACGCGAAGCGAGCAGATAGCCGAGGCCCCAGGTCGTGATCGCGCCCAGCGTATTGCCGAGTGTAGCCACCCCCAACAGATCCGGCGGGGAAAAATGCCGTTGAGCGGCGAGATAGGCCAGCACCGCCTCGGACCCGCCCGGCGCCAGCGTGGACGAAACGAACGCACTGAGGAACAGCCCCCACAAACCATAGTTCTCGGTCCAGCCGATCATCGGGCGGTCGGTTGCCGACCGGCCTGGTTCCGTAACGCCCGCTCGACCCGATGCAGGTCCGCCGCGGTATCGATCCCGGCCTCCGGCGCATGCGGCACCTGCAGTACCAGTAGGCGCTCGCCGCACCACAGGATGCGCAACTGCTCCAGAGATTCGAGCCGCTCGAGATCGGAGACCGGCCAGGCCGCATAGCGTTGCAGGAATTCGGCCGTATACGCATAGATTCCAATGTGGCGCCAATAGCGCATCCGCGCCGGCAGCGACTGCCGGCCGCCGGCAAAATCATCGCGCGCCCAGGGAATCGGCGCGCGGCTAAAGTACAACGCGTAACCGTCCCGATCGAGGACCACCTTGACGGCATTCGGATCGAACAACTCGTCGGCCGTTTCGATCGGTGCAGCCAGCGTCGCCGCACCGGCTCGGGCCTGCGCGGCGAACGCCGCGGCCAGCCGATCGACCAAAGCCGGCTCCAGCAGCGGTTCGTCGCCCTGCAGGTTCACCACGACCACCTCGCCGCCCCAGCCGAGAAGCTGCGCAACCTCGACCAGCCGTTCGGTGCCGCTGGCATGATCGGGACGGGTCATCAGCGCACGGACCGGCAGCTCGCGAACGGCCTCGGCGATGCGTTCGTCGTCCACTGCGACGACGACTTCGTCGGCGCCGGTCGCCAGCGCACGCTCGCAGACATGCGCGATCATCGGCCGACCGGCCAGCGGCAACAGCGGTTTTCCCGGCAGCCGGGTGGAACCGTACCGCGCTGGGATAACGATCTTATACGGCGTCATCGATTCCGTGGAACGCACCCGGGCCCGACTTCGAGCCCAATGCATCGTACTCGTCGAGACTCAATCGGCGCGCCTCGCTCTCGAGCATCACCGGAATCTCGTCCCGGATCGGGTAGGCCAGGCGATCGAATCGACAGACCAGTTCCTGCGCATCGCGTCGATAGATCAGTTCGCCCTTGCAGATCGGGCATACCAGAATGTCCAGCAGTCGTTTATCCATGGCGTTTCAATTTCAGCCGTTGCAATAGGTCGGACGCGAATTCGGCCGGCAGCCGCGCCCGGACCGGCACGTACCAGTGGTGAGGCCGCGCGAACGCTCGACATTTTACCGCGTCCTTCTCCGTCATCAGCACGGCGACCCGCCCGTCGGGCGCGAGATCCTCGCAGCGGAAGCGGAAATGATCCGGAAACGGCTTCGCCTCGATATCCAGCCCGGCCGATCGCAGCTCCTGGAAAAACCGCTCCGGATTGCCGATCCCGGCGATTGCCTGAACACGTCCACCGCGGAACCGGCTGAGCGGGATACGTTCGCCGCTAAGCAGATTCACCGCGTCAGGTCCCTCCAGCGTCATCGGGTAGGTGCCCGCGCGCGGCGCTCCGCCGCGCTGCACGACGAAATCCACTTGCTCAGCCCGCTCTGCCGGTTCGCGCAACGGCCCCGCCGGCAGGCAATAACCGTTGCCGCACCACCGATCACCATCGATCACCAGAATCTCCAAATCCCGATCCAGTCGGTAATGCTGCAATCCGTCGTCCGCCACGATCAGGTCGCAGTCGCCGTCGGCGATCAGCGCGCGACCTGCCGCGACACGGTCGACCGCCACGGCCACCGGCGCACCGGTCCGGCGGGCGATCAACACCGGCTCGTCACCGACCGCAAACGGGTCGCTGGCGGCAGCCACCCGGATCGGCTCCGCAGTCCGCTGGTCCCGGCCGTAGCCGCGACTGACGACGCCTGGCCGGTAACCCGCGCTGCGCAGATGTTCCACCAGCCAGATCGTCAGCGGGGTCTTGCCGGTGCCGCCCACGGTCAGGTTGCCGACCACGATGACCGGGACGGCCAAGCGCTGCATCGACTTCCAGCCGTTCAGATAGGCCCTGCGGCGCAGGCGGGCCGCCCCGGCGAACAAGCCGGCCACGGGCCGCAGCCACACCGGCGGGGCGCCCTGCCGATACCACCGATCCTCCAGCCAGGGTGCGAGGCGATCCCGCAAAGCCCGGCTCACCGCTTCGACTCCGGCTCGCGAGTGGCGAACGCAATGTGCGTGAAGCCCAGACCGCCGACGACTCCCAGCACCGTCATCACCGTTTGATGCGGCGTATTGCGGTCGGCGCGGATCACGATCGTCGCATCGCGCCGCCCTTCCGACAACGTCTCGATCGTCTGACGCAGCGACGGAGCGGAGCTTTCCGGTAGCATGGTCGCGTTGACGGCGATCCGTGACTCCGCATCGATCGACACCTCGATGCCTTTCCCCGCTGCCGCGGCGCTACCGGAACCGGCCTCCGGCAACCGGATTTTCAGCGCGGACTCGTGCCGGAAGGTCGTCGTCAGCACCAGGAAGATCAACAGCACGATCAGCACGTCGATCATCGGGATCAGGTTCAGCTCGAGGCGGTCACCGCGGCGCGGGCGGAAATTCATCGACCGCACCTCAATCCGCAGCGTCGGGCGCGTGCTCGAGGCCAGTCAGCAGGTTGAATGCCTCCTGTTCCAGCCGTAGCGCAAGTTCGTTGATCCGCCCGTGGAAATAGCGATGGAACATCAGGCTCGGAATGGCCACCGCGAGACCCGCGGCGGTCGCAAACAGGATCTCCGAGATTCCGCCGGCCAACAGGGCCGGATCGCTGACCCCCTGCGTGGCGGAAAAGGTCGAAAACACCTTGATCATGCCGACGACGCTGCCGAGCAGGCCGAGGTAGGGCGAAATCGCCGCAATCGTGCCCAGGGTATTCAAATATCGCTCCAGGCCATGCACCGCCTGCCGGCCGGCATGTTCGATCGCTTCGCGCACCGCCTCCCGACCGCCGGCGCGGCTCGACAGGCCCGCGGCGATGACGGTGCCGAGCGGCGAGCCGAGCGCAATCTGCCGAAGCTGGCCGGCGTCTAGCTGATTCTGGCGATGTAGTTTCCAGATCAGGGTCATGACTTCGGCCGGGATCACGCGCCCGGGCCGGAGCGCCCATAGCCGCTCCAGGATGATCGCCAGCGCGACGACCGAGCACAGCAGGATCGGCCACATGACCCAGCCGCCGGCATGGATGATCTCGAGTAGATTCACTGTCTCCTCTATTGCCGGAAAACCTCACGCAGCGACCGTCCGCCGCAGCCCGGCCGTCGCCCCAGCACAGTCTGCACAAGGGACAACTCCAGGCCGCCCGCACGGATTGGCGCTCATCGAGGCAACGGGATTCATCGGTGGTGCCGTCACGGCCGCAACCGCGCATCGTCGGCACGGCGCGATTCTACCGCAAAGCCGGCTGCCTGCGCGTCGGCGGATCCACCCACCGGTACGCGATCAACCCCGCCAGCAGACAGCATCCGGCCGCCATCGAATATACCGCCCGATGTCCGATCGGGACCCACAGCACACCGGACAACCAGGCGCCGAGCGCTCCGCCCACGCCGAAGCTGGTACTGCTGTAGAGTGCCTGGCCCTTGCTTTGGTGGCGCCCGCGGAAGTAGCGGTGTGTCAACTGGATACCCACGGCATGCGTAGCCCCGAAACTGGCCGCATGCAGACACTGGGCAACCGCCAGCAGAACCGGATCATCGACCGCATACGCCACCAGCAGCCAGCGGACTGCCGCGAGCACCAGGCTGACCAAAAGGATGACCCGCAAGGACAGCCGGTTCAGCAGCCGATGCAGAAACATGAACAGCACGATCTCGGCAATCACCGCGAGCGCCCAAAGCTGCCCGATACGATCGGAGTCGAGTCCGCGCGCGTCCAGATCGATGGAGAAAAAGACGTAGTACGGCCCGTGCGAAAGCTGGAGCAGCATCACGACGAAGAAAAACGCCAGCACCTCCGGCCGCCAGACGATCGGCCAAAACCGCTCGGTCCCGGCTTCCGCGACCCATTCCGCGCCTGGCACCAGCAGGCCGAACACCCCAAGACCCCCCAGCAGCAGCCAAAGCCATTGCGGCAGACACTCGATCGAGAGAACGTCTTGCAGTGCTTGGCCGATGCCCCCGACCGCGACGATGAATCCGACCGAACCCCAGAGTCTTACCCTGCTGTAATGGTGCACATCGACGCCCAGGTGGCGCAGCGTTAGCGCCTCGAACAGCGGCAGACACGCGTTCCAGAAAAACCCGAACACCAACGTGATGCCCAACAGCGGCCAGAAGCCGTGGGCCCAAAGAAATCCGCCGAATACGGCGGCGGCCGCCGCTCCGGTCAGCCGGATCAACCCGACGCCGCGACCGGTCCGGTCGGCGAACCAGCCCCAAAGGTTGGGCGCGAAAACCTTGGTCGCCGCCACGACCGCCATCAGCTGCCCGATCTGCTCCGGCGAATATTGCTGCGACTCGAGGTAGAGACCCCAATAAGGAAGGAACGTGCCGAGCCCGGCGAAATACACGAAGTAATAGCCGGAGATCCGCCAGTACGGAAAGCCGGGGCCGCCGCCGGCCGGCAGCACGGCCCGGTGGCTCAATGGTCCCCGGCGGGGATGGGATCCAGACCGGCGACGACGTCCGCGTTCTGCGCCCGGTGGCGCAGCCAGTGGTCCATCAACACCAGCGCCGTCATCGCCTCGGCGATCGGCGTGGCCCGAATTCCGACGCAAGGGTCATGGCGACCGGTCGTGACGACCTCGGCAGGTTCGCCGCGCCGGTTCACGGTACGCCCCGGCAGGCGCAGGCTGGATGTCGGCTTCAGCGCGAGGCTGGCGACGACGGTCTGGCCGGTCGAAATGCCGCCGAGAATACCACCGGCGTGGTTACTCAGGAATCCTTGCGGCGTGATTTCATCCCGGAAGGCAGTCCCCTTGGCCTCGACGCAAGCGAAGCCGTCCCCGATCTCCACACCCTTGACGGCATTGATGCTCATCAACGCATACGCCAGCTCGGCATCCAGGCGGTCGAAGATCGGCTCGCCCAGTCCCGGCGGCACCCCGGTTGCGGTCACGGTGATCCTGGCGCCGATCGAATCGCCCTCCTTGCGCAGCGCGTCCATGTACGCCTCCAACTCCGGGACCTTGTCCGGATCGGGGCAGAAGAAAGGATTCTGGTCGATCTCTTCCCATACCAAACGCTCCGGCCGAATCGGACCGAGTTGTGCGAGGTAGCCGCGGATCAGGATGCCGGCCCGTTCGCGCAGGTATTTCTTCGCGATGGCGCCGGCCGCGACCCGCATCGCGGTCTCCCGCGCGGAACTGCGCCCGCCGCCACGGTGATCGCGCACCCCGTACTTCATTTGGTAGGTGTAATCGGCATGACCGGGGCGGAACAGGTCGGCCAGATTGCCGTAATCCTTGGAACGCTGATCGACGTTCTCGATCATTAGGCCGATCGGCGTACCGGTGGTGACGCCCTCGAACACCCCGGACAGGATCCTGACCTGATCCGGTTCACGCCGCTGTGTGGTGTGGCGTGACTTGCCGGGGCGCCTGCGCTCCAGTTCATGCTGCAAATCGGCTTCGGTCAGCGCCAAACCCGGCGGACAGCCGTCGACGATGCAGCCGATCGCGGGCCCGTGACTCTCGCCGAACGAGGTGACGGTGAACAGTTTGCCGATGGTGTTTCCGGACATGGGGAAGTCGCTGAGGATGAGTCAAAGGCGAATCGTCAATCGCCCACTGGAGTTCGGCCCGTTAGAACGTCGGCGCCAGCAGCGGCTGCGCCGCCCGGACCTGCTCGGCGGTCAGCAGAAACACGCCGTCACCGCCGTGTTCGAATTCCAGCCAGATGAACGGAATCTCCGGGAATGCCCGCAGCAGAGCTTCCGCGCTGCTGCCGACTTCGACGATCAAAGCCCCCATCGGGTTCAGGTGGGATTCGGCCTGCTGCAGGATGCGGCGGATGCAATCCAGTCCGTCCGCTCCGGCCTCCAGGCCGACCTTCGGCTCGGCGTGATATTCCGCGGGCAGTTGCGCCCACTCTTCGCTGCTGACGTAGGGTGGATTGCTGATGATCAGGTCGTACCTCCTGGACCCGAGAGCCGCGCAAAGATCGGACGCGATCAGTTCGACCTGTTCCTCCACCCGATGCCGGCGGATGTTTTCGGACGCCACCGCCAGCGCATCCGGCGACCACTCGACGGCATCGACCCGCGCATCCGGGAACGCATAGGCACAGGCGATTGCGACGCAACCGCTGCCGGTGCAAAGATCGAGAATGGCATGCACCCGTTCCGGGTCGACCCAGGGCGCAAACCGCTTACCGATCAGTTCCGCGATCGGCGAACGCGGTACCAGCACCCGCTCGTCCACGTAGAACGGTAGATCGGCGAACCAAGCCTCATGAGTCAGGTACGCCAGCGGCTTGCGTTCGTCGATCCGACGCGCGATCAGCTCGACGACGGCCTGTCGTTCGTCGTGGGTCAACGCCGCGCCGAAGTAGTCGGGCGGCAGATCGTGCGGCTGATGCAGCACATGCAGCACCAACGCGGCGGCTTCATCCAGCGGGTTCGCGGTTCCATGCCCGAAATGCAGTCCGGCCGCGGCAAAACGGCTGGCCGCCCAGCGGATATAGTCGCGCAGCGTGACCAGGGTTCCGGTCACATCGAACTCCGCTGCGGCCGTCACGGGTACAGCCCGATCAGCCTGAGACCCAAATCCTCGTCCCAGCCGTACATCGCATTCAGGCACTGCACCGCCTGTCCTGCGGCACCTTTGACGAGATTGTCGATCACCGACAGCACGACCACCGATTGCGACCGACCGTGAGGACGATGAACGGCGATCTGGCAACGATTCGATCCCCTGACGTTGCGGGTATCGGGATGCGATCCCGCCGGCAACACATCGATAAACCGCTCGTCGGCATAGCGGCGTTCGAACAGCTGCTGCAGGTCGACGGTGGGATCGGTCAGATCGGCATAGAGCGTCGCCTGAATGCCCCGGATCATCGGCACCAGATGCGGCACGAAGATCAGGCCGACCGGCGCCCCGGCCATTGCCTCCAGACCTTGCTTGATCTCGGGCCAATGCCGGTGCCGCGAGGCGTTGTAGGCCTTGAAGCTCTCACCGGTTTCGCTCATCAACAGCGTCAGTTCGGCCTTCCTGCCGGCGCCGCTGACGCCGGACTTGACGTCGGCGATCAAGCGGTCGCAATGCACCGCGTCGGCCTCGATCAGCGGCAGCAAGCCAAGTTGCACCGAAGTCGGATAGCAGCCCGGGCAAGCGACCAACCGGGCCGAACGCAACGCCTGGCGGTTGACCTCCGGCAGGCCGTAGACCGCCTCGGCCAGAAGTTGCGGACAGGCATGCGGCTCCCCGTACCATTCGGCCCAGATCTCCGGGTCGCGCAATCGGAAATCCGCCGCCAGATCGATGACCCGGATGCCGCGGGCCAACAACTGCGGCGCCATCCGCATCGCCGTACCGTTCGGCGTTGCGAAAAACACCACATCGCATCCGTCCAAGGAATCGACCGCGGGCTCGACGAACCGGACGTCGACGGATCCGCGCAGATTCGGATAGGCCTCCGCCACCGGCGTACCGACATCGCTCCGGGAAGTCACCGCATGTATCCGCACTTCCGGATGCAAGGCCAGCAACCGGATCAACTCGACCCCCGTGTACCCGGTTCCGCCGACGATACCCACGTTCAACGTGTTCAATGCATTCTCAACCGGTCGTCCAGAATGTGCCGTGCTCCCACAGGATCGCCGAGCCGAGGGCGACGGTCGCGACGGCGATCGTGGCTTGCAGCGCCCAGTAGACCCGGAACTGGCTTCCGGCCCATCGCAGCGGCACGCTGATGGCCGCCGCACAGAGCGCCATGCCGATGATCGACCCCGCGCCGAACACCGCGATGTAGACCAGACCGAGAGCGATGGAGTGGACGGTCTGCAGCGCGAGCACGATCAGTGCCGCAGAGCCGGCCATCCCGTGAACCATACCGACCAGCAGCGCACGTCCGGCAAAGCCTCTGACCCCATGCCGATGGTGACCGCCGGCACCGCTATGCATGTGCAATACCGCACCATTGGCGGTGCCATGCAGGTGAAGGAAGGCCCGGTCTCGCACCATGCGTCGAATCAGGTCGCCGCCGAGCACGATCAGCATCAGCCCGACCAACGCCTCCAGCGAGTGACTCAATCGCTCCGGAATCATGGCGTCCGCGGTCAGAGCCAGCGCACCGAATGCGAACAGGGTCAGTGTGTGCCCGACCCCCCAGACCGAGCCCAACCGAACCGTTTCCGCCAGTGAGCGGCTGTTCGCGGCCAAACTCGCGACCGCTGCAACGTGGTCGGCTTCCAGCGCGTGCCGGACACCGACCAGAAAACCGAAAAGCACGAGGCTGGCGAGCATGGCGACGATGACCGGGCGGCGTCAGGCGGAGCCGCAGCGGTCCGCAAGGACGGTACAGACGATGCGCCGTTCGGACCGCGGTCCGTCGAACTCGCAGAAGAACAGGTTCTGCCACCGCGACAGGCCGAGTTCACCGTCGATCACCGGAATCGTCTCCGAGGGACCCACCAACCCCGCCTTCAGGTGCGCATCGCCGTTCCCATCCTGCGCATCGTGCCGCCAGATGCCGCGCGGAATCAACTTCTGTAACAGGTCCACCACGTCCTGTTGAACACTGTCATCCCAATTCTCCTGGATCATCACGGCAGCCGTCGCGCCTTGTGCGTAAACCGACACCAGGCCGTCGCGAACGGCGCTTCGCCGCACCACGGCCCGCACCTGCGGAGTGAGGTCGAGCAGTTGCTCTCGGCGCTCGGTCTGCAACAGGATGACCTCACGCATCGGCAATGTCCGAGTCGCTGGGCTTACCGGCCACGACGATCCCGTAACAGGCGAGGCCGCGGTCGAAGATTTGGAACTGGTGCAGCGCGGTGTAGAAATTCCCGCTTTGCGCGGCGGTACGAAGCCGCAGCCAGGCCATCACGCGCTGCATCGGGTAGGTCCACAACGCGATTCGACGTAGGCGGCGCGCCGACGGCATGATTCGTGCTGTCGCATCTTCAAAGCGGATGTTAGTGAACCCAGAATCCTGCAGATGCCGCCGGAACTCCTCGGGACGCGCCAGATTCGGAATCTGCCAGCCGTTCAGGCAGGTTTCCACGCAGCGCCATTCGTCCGCGTCGTAACGGTCCTTCCGTGCGTAGCCGTCGGCGCAGACCAGAACGCCGCCCGGCCGCAACAGGCGGAAAGCCTCCCGCAGGAATTCTCTCTTGTCGAGCGCGTGACAGACGCTCTCGATGCCCCATACCACGTCGAAGCTATGATCGGGAAACGTGGTATGGCAGAAATCCATGACCCGGAAATCGACCGACTGCTCGACCCCTCTGCGCCTGGCATTGTGTTCTGCCAGCCGGGCTTGCGATTCGCTGAGGGTGATACCGGTCACTCGCGCCCCCAACCGTTCGCCGAGCCAGATTGCACTGCCGCCGATGCCGCAACCGGCATCGAGCACCCGCGCACCCGGCTGGATCGCCGCAGCCGCAGC
The DNA here is from genome assembly GCA_964644665.1 of uncultured Methylococcaceae bacterium. Taxonomy (GTDB): domain Bacteria; phylum Pseudomonadota; class Gammaproteobacteria; order Methylococcales; family Methylococcaceae; genus Methylotetracoccus. Next base: position 15,291 of record CAZXXC010000001.1, on the reverse strand, counting down.
CAACGCCCGGTTCATGTTGAGCAGGGCTTCATGGTGACTGCGGGTGGAATGGTCCCAATAGCCGTAGTGGATCGCGAGATTGTTCGCGTTGAGCCAGGAGGTCCGGTAATCCCAGTAGCTCTGATCGTAGTAGCGGACGATATCCTGGTGCAGCGTGCCCTTCGCGTTGCTGCGGTAATCGCGTGCCGGCTGCAAAATTTTCATGGTCGCGAAGGTGCCGCAGCGCTCTGTTCAAGTCTAGTGGTCGGTCTGACCGACCGACGGCGGGATCGGTGAGGACAACCCTTTGGCCTGGTGTTCCTCGACGCGAGCCTTGAGCTTCTGCCCGGCCTTGAACGTAACGACCCGACGCGCACTGACTGGAATTTCCTCGCCCGTTTTCGGATTCCGACCGGGCCGCTGCCGCTTGTCCCGCAGATCGAAATTGCCGAATCCGGACAACTTGATCGGCGCCCCCTGGACCAACGCCGATTTGATCGTTTCGAAGAACTCCTCCACCAGCTCTTTTGCGTCCTTACGAGGCAAGCCGACATCGGCCACGAGTCGTTCGACCATATCTGCTTTCGTGAGTGCCATGAATCAGGCCCTTAGTGTTGCCTTCAATTCGTTCTGCAAATGCTCGACCACGCGGGTCATCAAGGAATCGATACGGGCATCGGTGAGGGTCTCGTCGTCGTCCTGCAGGATCAGACCGACCGCGACGCTCTTCTTGCCCGGGTCCACCCCTTTGCCTTGGTAAACGTCGAACAGCACGATCTCCCGCACCAACTGGCTGTCGATTGCACGGACACCATCGGCGACCTGCTTCGCACTGACCGCCTGATCGACCACCAGTGCCAGATCGCGACGCACGCGAGGGAACTTGGACAGCGGGCGAAACCTCGCAACCACGCGCTGCAGCAAAGGTGCGAGTTCCAAGTGGAAAAGGAACACGCGCTGATCGAAAGCAAGGGATTTTTCCAGCCGAGGATGCAACATGCCGAGCCAACCGATCTGCTGGTCCTCAAGCAGCACCTGCGCGCTCTGACCCGGGTGCAGTGCGGGGTGTTCCGCCGCGCGGAACGCGACCGCATGCTGGCGCCCGCCGAGGCCGAGCAGCGCCTCCAGATCGGCCTTCACATCGAAGAAATCGACCGGAACCGCGGGACTGCCCCACTGCTCGGCGACCACCGTACCCATCACGAGACCGCCCAGGCATGGCGTCTGTTCGAGTTCCGCCGCGGTACCCGCGAAGGTCGCGCCCAGTTCGAACAAGCGGATACGGGACTGTTGACGGGATTGATTCTTCAGTGCGGCATCGATCAATCCGCACCACAGCGTGGTCCGCATGACCGCCATGTCGCTGGAAATCGGGTTTCGGAGCGCTAGGGCCGGTATCGCCGGTTCGATGCTGTGCTGCAGCCCGGGCTCCACGAAGCTGTAGGTGATCGCCTCCTGGTATCCGCGGTCCACCAGCAGGTCGCGCAGACGGTCCGGGTCGAGTTGCGATTCGGATGCGGCCCGCATCGCCGTGGACATTGTCGGACGCCGCTTCGGCAAAGCGTCGTAGCCGAGAACACGACCCAGTTCCTCGATCAGATCCACTTCCAGTGCCAGATCGAAACGGAAGCTGGGCGGCGTGACGCGCCAGCCCTGCGGAACCGGGACCACCTGCATATCGAGACGTCGCAGAATGTCCAGTACCTGATCGTTGGGCATGTCGACGCCGAGAATCCGCTCGATGCGTGCCTTGCGCAGCACGATCGGCGCAACTTTCGGCAGGTGCACCGCGTGGGTGACGTCGGTGACCGGTCCCGCCTGGCCGCCCACCAGATCCAGAATCATCTGAGTGGCGCGCTCCAGCGCGCGGCGCTGCAGCTCCGGGTCGACACCGCGTTCGAAGCGGTGAGACGAATCGGTAACGAGACCGTAGCGGCGTGCCCGCCCCATGATCACCTCGGGCGAGAAGAAGGCGCACTCCAGAAACAGATCGCGGGTATCGCCCGACACCGCCGATGCCTTTCCGCCCATCACCCCCGCCAGCGCCAGGATTTGGCGTTGGTCGGCGATCACCAGCGTCGACGCGTCCGGGGCGATCGTTTCGTCGTTCAGCAACGTGAGCCGCTCGCCCTCCCGGGCATACCGGACTTCGACACCGCCGATGAGCTTGTCGAGGTCGAACGCATGCAGCGGCTGTCCGAGTTCCAGCAACACGTAATTGGTCACGTCGACCACCGGGTCCAGCGATCTCAGGCCGCTGCGGCGCAAGCGCTCGCGCATCCACAACGGGGTACGCACTCCCGAGTGGATATTCCGGATGACGCGGCCCAGGTACCTTGGACAGGCCTCGGATGCACTCACCGTGACCGGAAACTCATCACGGCAGGTGATCAACGGCAACACCATCGGTACCAGCGGGCGGTCGATCCGGTTCAGCAACGCCGCTTCGCGGGCGATCCCTTCGACGCTGAGACAGTCGGCCCGATTCGGCGTCAAGTCGATTTCCAGCACGGCGTCATCGAGCTTCAGGACGGTGCGAACATCGGCGCCGAGCGGGGCGTCCTGCGGCAGACGCAGCAGTCCCGCCTCACTGTCCTCGAGCCCCAGTTCCTTGGCCGAGCACAACATGCCCATCGAGGGCACGCCGCGCAATTCGGATCGACGAATCTGCAAACCGCCCGGAAGCACCGCCCCTTCCACGGCCAGCGGCACCCGCAGGCCCACCGCGACGTTCGGTGCACCGCAAACGACCTGCAACGGCCGCCCCGATCCGTCATCGACCTGGCAGACCCTCAGCCGATCGGCCTGCGGATGCGGCGCCACTTCGACGACCTCGGCCACGACGACACCGGTGAACGCTTCCGCAGCCGGCTCGACCGTGTCGACTTCGATGCCGGCCATCGTCAACTGCGACACCAGGGCCGCCGTATTCACGGGCGGATCGACAAACTCGCGTAACCAGGCTTCGCTCAGGCGCATAACAGCAAAAGGGGTCGAGATATCGCGCCGCTCAGAACGGCGCGAACTGTCCGAGGAATTTCAGATCGTTCTCGAAGAACAACCGCAAGTCGTTGATACCGTAACGCAGCATCGCCAGCCGCTCCACGCCCAACCCGAACGCGAATCCGGTATGTCGCTCATGGTCGATGCCGACGAATTCGAACACCCGCGGATGGATCATCCCGCACCCCATCACTTCGAGCCAGCCGCTCTGACCACACACTCGGCACCCCCGACCGCCGCACATCACACAACTAATATCGACCTCGGCCGATGGTTCGGTGAACGGAAAATACGAAGGTCGAAATCGGACATCGATGTCCTTTTCGAAGAACAGGCTGAGGAACTCGTACAAGGTTCCCTTCAAGTCCGCGAAGCTGACATCCTCGTCGACCCAGAACCCTTCCACCTGATGAAACATCGGGGTGTGGGTCAGATCGGAGTCACAGCGGTAGACACGGCCCGGCGCGATCACCCTTAGCGGCGGCGACTCGCTCTCCATGACTCGGATCTGCACCGGTGAGGTATGCGTCCGCAGCAACTTGTGCTCATCGAAGTAGAACGTGTCGTGCATCGCCCTGGCGGGATGATGGGCCGGAATGTTCAGTGCTTCGAAGTTGTGGTAGTCGTCCTCGACCTCCGGGCCCTCGACGACATCGAAGCCGGCGCTGCGGAACAGACGGGCGATGCGACGCAGCGTCAAGGTCACCGGGTGGAGTCCGCCCGGGTGCTGACCCCGCCCCGGCAGCGTGACATCGATCGTCTCGGCGCGCAGCCGCTCCTCCAGCGCGCCAGCCTCCAGATTCTCGCGGGATCGCTCCAGTTCGGAAAGAATGCGTTCACGCAACTCGTTGAGCTGCCTGCCGCGCTCGCGCCGTTCGGTTTCGTCCGCTTTGCCGAGTTCCTTCAGACGCTCGGTCAGCATCCCCTTCTTGCCGAGAAATCGCACCCGAACTTCATCGAGATCGGCAAGCGAATTCACTCCTTCGAGAGAATTGCGGACTTGCAGGTAGAGATCGTCCAGGGATGAAGACACTGCCCTGCTCGCTGGGATAATCGACGGGAAGCCGGTTGCAGACGGGAACCGCACATCGGTGCGCTCCCGTCGTCCGGCATGGTGGGGCTAGGCGTCTAGGCTTGCGCAGCCTTGGCCAGTTCGGCGAAGGCCGCCTTGTCGTGGACCGCGAGGTCCGCCAGAACCTTCCGGTCCAGATTGATCGACGCCTTCTTCAATCCGTCCATGAAGCGGCTGTAGGACAGCCCGCACTCACGTGCCGCGGCGTTGATCCGAACGATCCACAGCGCCCGAAACTGACGCTTGCGCTGACGGCGGTCACGGTAAGCGTACTGACCTGCCTTGATGACGGCCTGCTTGGCGACACGGTAAACGCGACTGCGAGCACCGTAGTAGCCCTTGGCCAGCTTCAAGACCTTCTTGTGCCTGGCGTGCGCGGTCACTCCGCGTTTGACTCGTGGCATGATGCCTCCCGGATATCAAAAAAATAAAAGTCAAATCAACTGTAAGGCAACATCCGTGCCGCAGAGCGGGTATCCGATGCATGCAGCGTGTAGGCCTTACGCAACTGCCGTTTCCGCTTGGTCGGCTTCTTCGTCAAGATGTGACGCCGATGCGAATGATTGCACTTGAAACCACCGGAAGCGGTCCGCTTGAAGCGCTTGGCGGCACCGCGATTGGTCTTGATCTTGGGCATCTGTCCTCTCCCGTCGGGGAACTGTAGGTTACTTCTTTTTCTTCGGCGTCAGCGTCATGATCATCTGCCGGCCTTCCATTTTGGCATGCTGCTCGACCGTGGCGTATTCCACCAGATCGGACTCAATTCGCTGCAGCAACTCCATGCCCAACTCCCTGTGCGCCAATTCACGACCGCGAAAGCGGACCGTCACCTTGGCTTTGTCGCCGTCGCTCAGAAAGCGGATCAGGTTGCGAATCTTGACCTGGTAGTCGCCTTCATCGGTTCCCGGCCGGAATTTGATCTCCTTGACCTGGATTTGCTTCTGCTTCTTCTTGGCAGCAGCCAGCTTCTTGTTCTGTTCGAAGCGGAACTTGCCGAAGTCCATCACCCGGCAGACCGGCGGGTCGGCAGTGGGTGAAATCTCGACCAGATCCAGATCGGCTTCGTAGGCGATCTGCTGCGCCTGCCTGACCGGTACGACACCAACCTGCTCGCCGTCGGCGCCGATCAGACGCACCATGGGCGCGGTAATTTGCCCGTTCAGACGCGGGTCTTTCTTATCTTGGGCGGTGATACCAATTCCTCCTGGGCTGCTATTCGGTCGGTGAGCGCCGCGAAGCTTCCGCGATCAAACGCTCGCTGAACTCCTGCAACCGGAAACTGCCGAGATCTTCACCCTTCTGTGTTCGGACGGAGATGGAATCGGTTTCTTCCTCCTTCGCCCCCACGACAAGCAAATACGGGACCCGTTGCATCGAGTGATCGCGGATTTTAAAGCCGATTTTCTCATTTCTCAAGTCCGCCCGCACTCGAAGACCCTGCGACGCCAGGATTTCGGCCACTTTAGCGGCGTAGCCCGCCTGTCGATCGGTGATGGTCAGGACTACCGCCTGTAGCGGAGCGAGCCACAGCGGAAAATGACCGGCATGGTGCTCAATCAGGATACCCAGGAACCGTTCCATCGAGCCGAGAATCGCACGATGCAGCATCACCGGCGTCTTGCGTGAGCTGTCCTCCGCGACATACACCGCACCGAGCCGCTCCGGCATCGAAAAATCCACCTGAATGGTGCCGCACTGCCAGACACGATCCAGGCTGTCTTTCAGCGAAAATTCGATTTTCGGCCCGTAGAACGCACCCTCACCCGGCTGCAGCGTCCACGACAGGCCCTTTGCATCCAGCGCCTCCGCCAGCGACCGTTCCGCCTTGTCCCAGATCTCGTCGGAACCGACACGTTTTTCGGGGCGGGTCGACAATTTGATCAAAACCTGATCAAAACCGAAATCGGCGTAGACCCGGAACAACAGGTCGATGAACGCCGACACTTCCGCCTGGATCTGGTCCTCGGTACAGAAGATGTGCGCGTCGTCCTGGGTAAACGATCGCAGCCGCATCAAGCCGTGCAACACGCCCGACAATTCGTTGCGATGGCACGAACCAAACTCGGCCAGCCGCAGCGGCAGATCGCGATAGCTTTTCAAACCCTGGTTGTAGACCTGCACGTGGCACGGGCAATTCATCGGCTTGATCGCGTAATCGCGCTGCTCGGCTTGGGTCGTGAACATCTCGTCCGAGAATTTGTCCCAGTGGCCCGATTTCTCCCACAGGCTGCGGGAAACCACTTGCGGCGTACGGATTTCCTGATAGCCGTTATCACGGAATACCTGCCGCATGTAGCTCTCGACGGTCTGCCACAGCGTCCAGCCGTTCGGGTGCCAAAACACCATGCCGGGCGCTTCCTCCTGCAGATGAAACAGCGACAACGACCGGCCCAGCTTGCGGTGATCACGCTTTTCGGCCTGCTCCAGCCGGTGCAGATAGTCCGCCAACTCCTTTTTGTCAGCCCAGGCGGTACCGTAGATCCGCTGCAGCATCTCGTTGCGCGAATCACCGCGCCAATAGGCACCCGCAACGCGCATCAACTTGAACGCCTTCAACTTGCCGGTATCCGGCACATGCGGTCCGCGGCACAGATCGGTAAAATCGCCCTGCGAATACAGCGAGATGTCCTCTCCAGCCGGAATCTCGGCAATGATCCTGGCTTTGTATTCCTCGCCCTGGCGACGGAAGAACTCGATCGCCTGCTCGCGCGGCATCACGGAACGGGATACGGGCAGCGCCTGAGCGGCCAGTTCCTCCATCTTCTTTTCGATCTGCACCAGATCTTCCGGTGTGAACGGGCGCTCGAACGCAAAGTCGTAGTAAAACCCATCGTCGATCACCGGACCAATCGTCACCTGCGCCGACGGGAAAAGGCTCTTCACGGCCTGCGCCAGCAGATGGGCGGCCGAATGACGCAGGATCTCGACGCCTTCCGGCTGCTTGGCTGTAATGATCGCCAGTTCGGCGTCCTTTTCGATCGTGTAGGAGACATCCACCAGCCTGCCGTCGACCCGCCCGCCCAGCGCAGCCTTGGCCAAACCGCTTCCGATGGCCTCGGCCACCTGGCGTACGGTCACCGCGTGTTCGAACTCCCGCCGGGAGCCGTCCGGAAGTGTGATGACTGGCATGTACCGCTGCTCTGTTGTCGGTTGCTATCGATCGGGTGCAAATAAAAAAAGCATCGCACGGCGATGCTTTATGATGAATTTGGTAGGCGCGATTGGACTCGAACCAACGACCCCCACCATGTCAAGGTGGTGCTCTAACCAACTGAGCTACGCGCCTGTCATCCCTGCAGCAAAGTAGGCAATATAGTGGATGATCGGCCGCTACGTCAATATCCGATCGGCGCGTCCAAGCCGCGATCATGCCGTTGGATGCCGGCAGCACTCCGATTCTCTCCGTAGTCCAATGCCGCAGCGGTTGGACCCCAGGGCGCACCTGTCCTTTGCCGTCGAACGCTCCCCTACAGCACGGCAAACACCGGCGGAATGTGAATTTTTCACTGAAATTTCCCGTCATTTCCGTAGGCTTCTAATATCTTTGGCTTCCGGAACCGAGCCATGCGCAAGGTCAACAACGAAATCGCCGAGGTATTGGAAGATCCACGAACCAGCACTTGGTTGCGCGAGACCCTTCGTTCGGCCATTCAGCGCGACCCGGTCGATGCGGCAAACGATGCGCAACGGCTCGCGTCCCTGTTGACCGGCCGATTGGAAGCGATGATCTTCCTGAATCAATGGCAGCAGCCGTCCTCAGGCGACACGCCGTCTTCACTCGAGCTGACCGATCCTTACCTGGCGTGACGCGCGGCACACGGAAAAGCCACGCGAGGCCGCCCGTTCGCCCGAAGAGATGGCGTTCTCGAACGCCGATTTTGCGATGCCGTTATGCCCCGTGACGCAGGCGGCGCCATTTCCGGGTGGACGCACATCATGCCGCCACCACCCTTTGTAACCGAGCCAACGAACGGGCCGCCAAGTTCAATGAGTGCGTCAGACCGACCCCGAACTCGCTGATCAGTGCCTCGGCGCCGGCAGCGACATCGTTGGCGATGAGATGGAGTGCCGCTTTGAGCCGCGTGCCCCATCCGGGGACGCTTCGCACGGTGTTGAGGCGTGAGCACACCGATCCGCCCGCTGGCACGTGTTCGTTCGCTTGACAGCAGGCCGAAGCGGAGCCTGCAGTTACGGCTCCAGGCGACATTTCCACGGACGGTCATGTGTTGGTCACACGGCTGGCATGAGATCTGCTTGATTGAGACACGTCCGTCTTCACTCAACAGCGAAACGTCCATGCAAGATGCTACCGTGACGCAGATTTACTCCAGCGACTTCCAGCAGTTGCAAAATCTGTTCAGGGCTCTCCGGAAACCCTATGGCGCGATCGAGATCCGCCATTTCAATCGGGTTTACGGCCGCCTCTACCCGCACCTTACGTCGCAGGAAAAGCGCCGGACTGAACAGTGGGTGGACGAACTGTTGGCGCATGTGGAGCACCCTGATCTCGCAGCCCGCATTTACGGGGTGGTGTAGCAGGACACCGGACGTGACCGCGCAGACGGTGCGTAGCGGCTTCTCGCAGGATGCCGATCTTCCGCGAGCGCTGGCGGCGCTCGGGGCGTACATTGCACACAGCGGCTACGGCATATGCCTTGCCGTGTTCCATTGATCGCCGCGCCAAGGCGGACGGCGCGCATCGCATTCGTACCGAGACGCGACCACCGTCGACGTACGTCCGGGGACGGGATGGCGCAACGCGGCAGACGGGTTGTTCCCTGCCGCGCCGGTCGTCTAGCAAACGGCGCCGCGCTGAATCTCCAACAACTGGCATGGAGAGTGCTGATCTTATCGCGTGTACCACTCCTTCTGCTGCCACGATGTCCAAACGCTCACCCGCCATTCCTCCCTCTGCATCGCGTCCCCATTCCGCCGCGCGCGACCGGTCTCGAATAGCCGACCACCCGAACGGCTCCGCCCACACCAACCGCCTCGCTGTAGCGGTATCTGCAATTCAGTACACGCACGGCGATAGTGCGGTTGATGGCCCGCAAGATGTGCAAGAAGTCGACAATGACGATTGGGTGTGCCGTCGCGGCGAAGACTGACACAATCTCCCCCACAGCCGGAGGCTTTCTGGAGCGCGGCGTTGCAACCCTGCGTCGCGCGCCATAAACCCGGAACGTGCGGGAGACGTGCTGCGAGCATCGCGGCACCGTCAAGGAGGCATTCCGGTCTGACGGCAACGGACGAGTGGTTCGCGCGACCGCGAATTACTCAGCCCCCCCCATTATCCACGTGACGGAGCACTCAATGACGCACGGGCATCGCTGTCCCCGACGTTTTCGCGGGAGCATCCTGGCAACAGCGGTCACCGAAAGTTTTCTTCCGTGGCGTGGAAACGGCCGATGACGGACAGCCGTCAACAGACGCGTGCGCTGCAGACCAGCTCGGACGCCTGTGGAATACCCATCGCCGATCGCACTCCGGAAACGACTGCTCAGGGTAACGTCACCGTTCAGGCGAAAAACGTCACCTGACTACCGAAAATGAGCACCTCGCCGACCAACCGGCGAAGCTGTTCGGCACACTCGTGCGCCTGTTGCGAATCGGCGAAGAACGCGGAGATCGTACCGACGGTTTCGTACACGTAGCCGTGGTAGCGACGAATCAAGTGCAGAATGGCAGCGTTCATGGCGTGATCCCCTCGACCGGCATCGTTCCCACCGGAAAGTTGCGACCGGCCTCGAGTATATCCGTGCATTTGTGATGCCGATCCGCTCAAACGGACCCCTTCGCTCGCGACCGTTTCCAGCCGACACCCGACAACAGCACCAGACCGCTCCACAGCAGGCCGGGAACCAGCCAGTGCCAACGCTGATAGAACGTCGCAGGCGGATTCTTCAGATACGGCACGCGATAGACGCCGGCCCATTCCCGATGCAGCGGGGAGCGTTGCAGGATCTCTCCCGAAGCCAGCGACACCGCGGAGATGCCCGTATTGGTCACTCGCAACACCGGCCGGCGGATTTCCACGCCGCGAGCGAGGGTCATGTAGAGGTGTTGATACGGTTCCTGCCACCACCCATACCAGGAATCGTTCGTCGCGTTGACGACGAACTGGGCACCCAAATCGGCCAGTGATCGGGTGAGTCCCGGAAACAGGCTTTCGTAGCAGACTTGCGGCCCCATCCGGTAGCCGTCCAGGCGCAGCAGCGTGGTGGGACCGTCGCCCCGGGCAAATTGCCCGGTGGGGGGCAGCCAGTTGCGAATCCGGGGAAAAATGCTTTCCCCCGGAATGTATTCGCCGAACGCCAGCAGCATGAATTTACTGTAATGGGGCTCGACGATTTCCCCGCTCCGATCCAGCGCAAACAGCGAGTTGGTGAGCAGGCCGGACGACCGGTCGAGTCCATACGCGCCGGTCACCAGCGCCAACTGACGATCCTTCAGGTATTCACGCAGGATGAGCGGATATTCGCCCGACCGGAAGTCCCTCCCCAGCAAAGCGGGAAAGGCGGTTTCCGGCCAGAACACAAAGTCGATCCTGGCCCGGCTGGCTTGCTGCGCCCGATCGGTCAGATCGATGTAGGTTTTCAGGATCGCTTCGGGGTAGCCCTGGCCCAATTCCGCCGCCAGTTTTTCGGCATTGCCGATGTTGCCTTGCACCAGCAGTGCAGTGAGGTGGTCGTCCGGCTGCGGAAGGCGTTTCTTCAGCCAGAGTCCACCGAGGCTCAGCAACACAAAGACCGATGCGACAGCCGCAAGCAGAAGGGAGCCGCGCGGCTGTCGTCGCATGCGCCAGACATGGTACATCGGCAGATTGCACAGGACCGTCGCTGCGCTGAGACCGTTGAAGCCCACGAATTCCGCCCACTGATACACCGGAATCCCGGCGCCGTACCAGGAGTAACCGAAATTCCAGTCGAACAGGGTGATCGAATTCATTTCGCACAGCGCGGTCAGCAACGCCATCAAGCCGAGCGATAGTCCGTCCGGCCATTGCAGGCGGCGTTGCATCAAGAACCAAAGCACACCGGCCAACGGGACGTACCAGTGAGCCAGCAATGCAAAGGCCGCCATGCCGAGGACCGCCAGAGGCCAGTCCATCTGGGCGAACGCGTGCAACAGGTAGGTGACCCAGTTGAATCCGATCAACGTAAAGACGAACCCCGTCAGCAGGCCGCCCAATACGACGGGCCTCCAGTGCGTCTGGCGGCGCCAGAACACCCACAACGGCACGAAACAGAACAGCGATGCCCAGGGTGGAAAGGGGATGTAGCTGGTCCCGATCAGTACGCCGGACAGGGCCGGGAGCAGCCATTCGCGTCGACCGGCAACGGAGGAACGGCTCATCCTGCCCCCGGCACCGCGGACGGCACTGCCAATGGATCGGACGACAGCCGCAAAGGCCTTCCCGATAACTGGTACCGAACGTCATCGTCCATCGTGGGAACCGCCTCTTGGCGCAGCCATTGGCTTATCGCATCATCGACTCCACACCGCCGTGTCGCTCGGGAATGGCGCTTGCTCACAACATTTCCCGAATGCAGCGTAGTTGAATGGTTCGCCCGCGATGATCGGCGCTTCAAATCACTCGGGCGAAACCGAAGTGAACGCTCATCCAACAGAAATGTACGGCGGCACCGCGCAGGAATGACACAGAGCACGAAAGAGCCTTGGCCTGGATTCTTGATGAGGATGGTGCGAAGGAACGTGGGAGAACCCAAATTCAGTTGCTGGCGTTAATCTTCGGGCGGGTTCCGCCATGGTCGATTGTACCGGACAACTCGAGAGGTTCGCGCCCATTGGAACGCCGACTGAGCCATTCTGAAGCTTTTGCTGCGGCGGTTACAGCCCAGGAGGATCGAGCGATGATCGATCAGATCTGTAGATCGTCTTTTTGAGGGGGGCCAGTTGCCGGTGACCGGAACCGTCCCGATGTTCCACGTGGCGGTGGTGCTTGAAAAAGGACACATCGTTCGTGGTGGTCTCGATGCGGAGAACCCGGACGAACTTGTCGTACATTCTGACCGAGACCTTCCCCAGGCGATGCTTGATACAGGTGCCCTCGATCCGGGTGGTAAACCGGCTTCCGAGTCCCTCGGCCAGTTGCGGCGTGATCCTTTTGCCGAGAAAGCTCGCGACCTGTTCTGGTTTGATGGTCAAAATGGCCTGCCGCGGCCGCCATTGGAGGGGGCACGCGTATCCAGGGTCTAACGCCGCAGCTCTTCGGGACACGACGCCCGTGCCACGTGCCTGTTCATGTACGCTTCAAGGCGGGGAAAATCACCGAGCAATCCATAGTCCGTGGCCCAAAGCAACGTATGGGTGATCACGATGTCGGTGACGCTGAAACGAGAGCCCCCCAGATGGACCCTGTCTCGCAAAGCCTCGTCCAAAACCGTTGCTGCTGCGTGGAAGTTTTCCCGCGCGATGGCGACTTCAGCAGGTAGCCGCTGTTCAACCCGATACAGCGCCGTATGCCGGCGAATTTGCCACAGGGGCTGCTCCAGTTCGGTCGCGCAAAACAGGAGCCACTGATCATGCGTAGCACGTTGGGCGGTCCCCGGCGTCGGAATCAAGCCCCGGTCCGCATATTTGTCCGCCAGGTACAGGCAGATAGCGACGGACTCCGACAACACCAAATCGCCATCGACCAGCACCGGGACGCGTCCATAGGGGTTCAGCTTCAGGAATTCAGCCTGCGTGTGTTCGCCCTGTGAAAGTTTCACAGGTATCACTTCGAAGGGTACTCCTAGCTCCTGCAATACCCATCGGCAACGGACCGAGCGGGTGCGCGGCGTCTCATGCAGTTTCATGGACAGCCTCGCCAATCTAGCCGCCCCGGGGGTAGACGATCAACGACATCGGTGCCCCACGGCAATTCGGGGAAGCATTCCGCCTAGACACGTCGGCAATAGTCCACCAGGTTGATCCTTTTCAAGGCGTAACCCTTGAGCGGCGACTCGACGGGGCAGCCCGGCGTGCTGACCGGAATGCAGTAGGGCCGAAGCGTCCAGGCTGCAGGCCCGCTCCCCCATGAAATTAAGGTGGGTCGGCATGACACTCCGCCAGCGCGTCGAGAACCTCCTGGCCCCGCGTAAACGCGGCTTTCTCCGACAGCCGGCCGAGTCCGTGGCCCAGCAGTTGCCCCTTGATAGGGCGGCGGTAATACTCCGCGCCCAAGTCTCAGACGACCGGGGTAGCCAGCCAAAATCGTCGGTCGGTTCAACTGCCAGGTGGGCTCCGAGTAATCCCAGCGGGTCAGCATGCTCACCTTCAGCCCTGCCAGCGCCGGAAGACGAGACTGGCGTTCACCCCGCCGAAGCCGAAGCCGTTGGATAAGGCATGCTCGATGGCCATGGGTCTGGCTGCGCCACTCACGAGGTCCACGCCGTCGGCGGCTGGATCGGGATGCTCCAGATTGAGCGTTGCCGGCACGATCTGGTCGCGCAGGGCCAGCACGGTAAAAATGGCCTCGATGCCACCGGCCGCACCTAGCAGATGGCCGGTGGCCGATTTGGTCGAAGTCACCGCGATGCGCGCTTCCCGGCCGAATACGGCCTTGATGGCTTCCAGTTCCCCGCGATCCCCCAGCGGTGTAGAGGTCGCATGGGCATTCAGATGGTGCACGTCCGCTGGCGCGAGGTCCGCCTGCTGCAAGGCGGCTTGCATGGCGCGCCGGGCCCCGCTGCCGTCCTCGGGGCCTGCTGTGAGGTGATAGGCATCGGCACTGGTGCCGTAGCCCAAGATTTCGGCCAGGGGCTTGGCACCGCGGGCCAGAGCGTGCTCCAGCGCCTCGATGACCAGCAGGCCGGCACCTTCCCCCATCACGAAGCCGTCGCGCGCACTGTCGAATGGCCGCGATGCCTGTTCCGGCATGTCGTTGAAGCCGGTGGACAGTGCACGGGCGGCCGCGAATCCGCCCAGACTGACCTTGTCGATACAAGCTTCCGCACCGCCGCACAATGCGATGTCCGCTTCGCCGCAACGAATCAGCCGCGCGGCGTCGCCGATGGCTTGCACGCCGGCCGCGCAGGCGGTCACGGGAGCACCCAGAGGCCCCTGGAAACCATAGCGAATGGACACATGGCCGGCGGCCATGTTGACGAGAAAGGACGGGATGGTGAAGGGCGACAGGCGCCGCACGCCTCGTGAGTCCGTGGTGCGTACAGCGTTGACGATGGCAGGGAATCCGCCGATGCCGGAGGCGATGATCGTCGCGGTGCGCTCACACCCAAGAGCGTCGGTGGGCCTCCAGCCCGCCTGGGCAATGGCTTCTTCCGCCGCCGCCAAGGCAAACAGGATGAAACGGTCCATCTTGTGTTGATCCTTGGACGCGGCGGCGAAATCGGGATCGAAGCCTGCCTCGGGGTCTTCCGCCTGGGTTGGCACGACTCCACCCACCTTGGCGGGCAGATCGGCAATCATCTCTTCGGGCAGGACCCTGAGACCGGACCGCCCGGCGATCAGGCGCAGCCAGACCACGTCCACCCCGCAGCCCAAGGGCGAAACCAAACCCATACCTGTGACTACGATGCGGCGTGTCATCATGTTCCAGACTCCTCATCCGGCAACGATCCGGCGGCGTAACGGCCATTGATGCGCACCGCCCGTGCGTGGAGTTCGGCGCTGGCCGCTGGCCCCGGATGCAGGGTCACGTTGTCCGGCGTGACCGGCTTTCCGCTGCACCGATCGACCAGAATCGGTTCCAGAACTTGACCGGAGTCCCGATCCGCCAACTGCACCGAGACGCCGTCTGGGGTCAGGTGCCGGTTTCCCCAGGCGAGCAGGGCCACCAGCACCGGAAAGAAGTCACGGCCCTGGGCCGTCAGCCGGTATTCGTAGCGGGGCGGGCGTTCGTTGTACCGGCGGCGTTCGAGCAGGCCGTTATCGGTCAGATGCTGAAGCCGACGCGTCAGGATGTTGGATGCAATGCCAAGGCTTTTCTGGAATTCGTCGAAGCGGGAGAGGCCATGAAAGGCATCCCGAAGAATCAGGATGCTCCACCATTCGCCGACGCGTTCCAGTGCCCGGGCGGCCGGGCATTCCATGTTTTTGAAGCTAGTGCGTTGCATAATGCAAGTAAATTTATCAGCCGAACTTGCGAATTGCAAGTCTCACCGCGATTCATGACCGCCTTGGATATTTCCGCACTGCCAGTGCTTTGGCGTCGTTGAGTTGTCAGGCTGTTAAACCTCTGGCGACCGTGCTTCGCGACAAGAAGGCCGCCT